>RGVD01000191.1 GCA_010027395.1 Bacteroidota bacterium | reverse complement strand
CTCTGGGGTTGAGCAGGTGTATCATTGTGCAGCTATGGTTTCTTTTCATGCCAAAGACCAAGAGCAGATGATGCATGTGAACGTGGATGGTACGGCTAATGTGGTGAATGCTGCTCTATTGAAAGGGGTAAAAAAACTCTGCTATATTAGCTCCATTGCAGCTATTGGAAGGACAAAAAGCGGACAGCTCATTGATGAAAAAACACACTGGGAAGAATCATCCAACAATAGTAATTATTCTGTGAGTAAACACAAAGCCGAGATGGAGGTTTGGAGAGGAATAGAAGAGGGTTTGAATGCTGTTATTGTAAATCCAGGTGTGATAATGGGTGTAGGAGATTGGAATAAGGGTTCTGTAAACATGCTGAAAATGGTTGCTAAAGGTTTGCCTTTTTACTCAACAGGAGTGAATGGTTATGTGGATGTGGAGGATGTGGCTAAAGCATCTATTTTATTGATGGCTAAAGAGCTTTTTGCCCAGCAATTTATTTTAATTAGTGAGAATATTTCAGTTAAAGATTTCTTTGAAACTGCTGCCAAGGAATTGAGTAAAAAAGCCCCATACATCAAAGTAAATAAACTACTTGCAGAAATTGCATGGAGGGTAATGGCTCTGAAGAAAATACTAACTGGCAAACAAGCCAACATTACCAAAGAAACGGCTCGGGCATCGTTAAACCAATATTTTTATAACAACCAAAAAGTGAAGGATGCTATTCAATTTGATTTTAAACCTGTGAAGCAAACCATAGCAGAAGCGTGCAAACAATTAATACTCCAACAAAAACAATCTATATAACACATAATGAAAAAAACAATTCTTCTATTAAGTCTTACAGCTGCTTTGTTTGCTTGTAAAAACACTTCTAACAATTCAAATGATAATAAATTATTGTTTGAAAAAAGTATGGCAGTAAAAGATTACCAATCAGCCATAGTGGCCATCCAATACATGTTGCTAAAAGATAGTACACTTACCATGTATGAGGATACTTTACCTGAGTTGTATGTGGCAACAAGCAATATTGAAGCAGCCGATTATTATACCAATAGGGTGTTGGTTCGTAAGCCAAATGACGAGCGTTTCCTTCAAATTAAAGCGCTGTGCGCACAACAAAAAGGCAAGATTGAAGAAGAGTTTGATATCTATAACAAGTTGTTTGCCAGCACTAAAAAGTTATCGTATTTGTATCAAATTACTGCTTTTCAATTTAGCACAGGTCAGATGGAACAAGCGGTTAAAAACCTTGCTGAGCTTGAGACTAAAGCCACACCAAAAGACAGTGTGGATTTTGCTGTGAGTGAAAACGAAAAACAGAAAGTGCCATTGAGAGCAGCTGTTTATAACATGAAAGCATATATGCAAGCCCAAAGTCGGGATTTGATGGGTGCTAAAAAATATTTCGAAATGGCATTGAAGGAATATCCAGATTTTGTAATGGCTAAACGCAATTTGCAACAATTGATGCAGGGCGGAAGACAACAATAATTTAATTTGTTAAGAGAAAAGATACAGCAGCATAGACCATTAAATCTTCGAACAAGAAGAATGGATTCAAGGAAAGTATCAGGAGCTAAGACCCCTGATACTTTCCGTTTCTTCTGAAATACAAGAAAGTATTAAATTTAATGCGCCCTTTTACACATACAAAGGTTTTTTGTTGTATTTTAGCGTCATCAAAAAGGGCAACAAATTGGTGCTTGGTTTTTGTGACGGACACCTTATGAGCGATGAAGAAAACATACTTCAAGCCAATGAAGGTCAAACACAAATAAGGCATTGGGTGCTGCAACTTGAAGGTCTTGAAAAACATGATGTTTTGTTAAGATACATAAATGAAGCCATTTTGATAAAAGAAGAGCTATACAAACTAAAAACAACAAGTAAAAAGCAAAGGCAATGGGCGAAGAAATAAACATCATTCAATCGGGCTGGAAACACCATGCCTTGCTGGCTGAGCTAGGAGCTGCCACCTTTTTCGAAACCTTTATCGATTATCATGACGAGAATGATTTAAGGCAATATATCAATAAAACATACAACATTGAGCAACTGAAAAAAAACGTTGCAGATAATCGTATTCACTACTTTACGGCCTACGACAACGAGGGCGATGTGGGATATATCAAGCTTATTGATGATGTGAAACCAGGCGGATTAGAAGGAAAAATCATTGAGCTTGAAAAAATTTATGTACGCAAAAGAGGCCTAGGTAAATACATTGGTGCTGCACTTATGCAAAAAGCCATTGATTTTAGTCGCGAACAAGGCTTCGAGCACCTTTTTTTAGGTGTTTGGCAAGAGAATGTGAGAGCTATAAAATTCTACGAGAAATTTGGTTTCAAAAACTTTGGCACACGCAAGTTTGTGCTCGGGAGCCAAGAGTGTGACGACTTTCTGATGGTATTGGATTTATAAATCTATTAAAAGGATTAGGATGAAACTATAAGGCTGCGCTAAACCTAGCCTGAAATCTTTTTTGAATAGCACTGCGATAATCTTCTTCACTATCGAAAATCTTAATGCAACTTACGATGTTGTTCCCCCTTGGAAGGGGGCGAGGGGGATGTTGCATATGACTAAAATTTAGAAATAATTTTACAATCGTTCAGCAAGTTCTTTCTCCTACTTTTTCCATAGATGAAAAAGTCGGCAATCCCGCTTAGCGGGACTAGAAAAAAATATGCTTACGCCCACAAGCTAGATGCAAGGCTCGCATTTTTTTCATCCCAACGCACACCCACTATTTGGGCTATTATCTTGGCTTCGCGAGCGGATTGTTTTTCAAATTTTATTTCCAAGATTTAAATCAGTCTTGTTACGCTCAGCAAGATGGTTTCGTTGGAATTTATAATGAGCGGAGCCGAAGTATCAAGAAAAATGAAAGCTACAGTATTTGCGGTTATTTTTAGACAATATTTATTACCAATTGGATCTATTTCTTTTTAAAATCCAAAGAAGCACCGTTTACACAATAGCGCAAACCCGTTTTATCTTTAGGCCCATCGTTAAACACATGCCCCAAATGCCCACCACACTTGGCACACATAATCTCAATGCGGCTCATGCCATGACTATTGTCGGTTTGGGTAACAATCTTAGTGCTGTCTAAAGCCTCAAAAAAACTAGGCCATCCACAACCACTATCAAACTTGCCATCACTACTAAACAAAGGATTTCCACATGCACCGCAAGTGTAAGTGCCACCATCATAATGGTCTTCAAACTTACTTGTAAATGGCCTTTCTGTGCCTTTTTGACGAAGAATGGCATATTGCTCTGGTGTTAGTATTTGCTTCCATTCTGCATCGGTTTTTTGAACTTCAAATTGGTGGTTTGTGGCTATTTCTTTCATGCTGGTTTTGGTATTAATTGGTTTTTTGTTTTGTGCTGAACATTGCTGACAAGAACTTACAACAAGTGCGGCAAGTAATACAAGACATTGGTTTATACTTTTCATTTTTCTTTAAGGGTTTGATATATAAACGCAATTTTTTCTTGCTTGGTTTTATATCCTATAAAAACACCCAAGCGAAGCTAATTGTTTTGAGGCAAAGCGTTTGAAAATAATTGTTATGTTTGTTTAAAGATCAATCATTATATTTCAGTCCAAGTCTATGTTATTTAAAAAGCTATTTATATTCCTTTTCTTAATCAATATTAACAATCCTTCCTATAGCTCAGAAAATGCATTAAATAAGGATAGCCTATTGCAAGATAACTTGAAGAATAATGTTCAATTAGGCTTAACTGGAAGGCAAACAGATGAATTTAAATTTAAAACAAAAGGAAAAATAGGCATTGTTGAGGCGAGTTATTTTTCTGGATACGGTTCTGTAGGTATAGGCCGCTATCAATATGCGAACAATGACGCTTCGATAGGCATCAAAGCACTTTATGGAGGCTTTGTTAATGAGAATACGACTATCGGTTTAGGGGCTGGTGTAGAAAAGTATCAATTGGTTACCATGTTCCCGATATTTCTTGATGTTAGGGTAAATATGTTTAATCGTTTAATAAGCCCGTATTTAAATGGATTTTTAGGTGAATCTATTATGCTAAATGATAGGCTGCTTACAGCAGGTTATCTTTATGGTGGTGGAATAGGTTTGAAAATAAATGAAATTTCAAACACCTTTGCTTTCAATATTGGGTTTGTGCTGAAAAATTTAGAAGCATTGTTTAACAACGAAAGAACCAATTTTATTTTTAATGGATTTGTCTTTGGTATAGCTTTTTAAGACTAGATTAAACAATTTCATTTATCGTGAAACATAATCGATCTTTATGTAAGGTTTATGATACGAAGCAAGCGAAGCTAATTGTTTTGTGGCAAAGTGTTTGAAAATAATTGTTATGTTTGTTATTCATTTAGGATACTTGTTATTTACCACAACAATTGTGAAAGCAAAAACGATTTTTCTTACACTCATTCTCACCGTTGGAATTTCATTTCAAAGTTGTGAAAAAATAGAATTTGGCAATAGTTGTGGGGATTTGCCACAATTTTTAGGTAACTATTTTGATATTCATGGCATAAGTGTTGTTAACTATAAACAACGAGGTGAATGTTGCGCAGACCCTATTGGTCAAGGAGAGTCTGTTTCCTTTTCTGACATAACAAATATAAATATTAGGTTTTTGGTAGATTATATGGCCTTGAATAAAGATAGACAACGTTCAGTATTCTCCTTAATGAAGACTTTGAATGCATGTACACCTGCTTTAAATGGGCAGCTTGGTTCTAAAACAGAAAGACTAAATAGCTTTTCTATAATAACAATTAACGACTTTGACTCTTCTCATTTGGCTAATGATACGATAAATGATTTGTTGTATTGTGGTAAAAAACAAGATTTTAATGAATATCTTGCACAGGATACAGG
>RGVD01000020.1 GCA_010027395.1 Bacteroidota bacterium | reverse complement strand
GCTTTAACGATAAATGTGCTATGGGAATCGAACCTAATACCGACATCATCAAACGACATTTAGAGAATAGCCTAATGCTTGTAACTGCATTAAACCCGCATATTGGCTACGAAAATGCAGCTAAAATTGCCAAGAAAGCGCACAAAGAAAATAAAACCTTGCGCGAAGCAGCAGTGGAATTAGGCTTGCTAACTAGCGAACAATTTACTGAATGGGTAAGACCAGAAAATATGGTTGGAAACCTGTAGTATATTGTAAACTAAGAACAGGATTAATAGAATAACTCTAAACTTTTTTGCATAAAGCATTCCCCCTTTTTGTTCTTGCTAATGCTTGAATGAAAGGGGTCAAGGGGATGTTGCACATACCCTATGCTGGTGCGAGCATCAGCTCGTACCTATTTTATCCGTTGTTAGTGTTCTTCACCACCAACATTTTAAATTTTGAGGTTTCGAACACCTATGTTTTAAAACTCTTTTTTCATTTTAAATCCGCAGTCAGCCATTCTATTACTTAGCTCAAAAGACTACAGATAGTTGTGATTTGAAATCACCAACTACTTCGCTAGGTTCAAAATCCTTATCCAATGATTATTCAAACATATAACCTACTTATTCTCATTTTCCAAAACCGTTGGTTTCAGCTTTAATAGCAAGGCCAATGCAGGTCCTGCCATGATGCTTGTAACAACAGCCATGATAACGATAGCTACAAACAATTGTTCTGAAATAAGTTTGGCTTGTAAGGCCAATAAAGCCAAGATAATTTCCATGGCACCACGGGCATTCATTCCAAAGCCAACAGCCAATGCTTCATTGAGTTTTAAACCGCCCCATAAAGCGCCTAAGCTTGCTCCTATCAATTTGCAGGCAATGGCTAAGCCCAATACTAATGCAGTAATCTCTAGGTTGAAATTGTTAACGAAGTTTACTTTAAAACCTATGGAAACAAAAAACAAAGGGGCAAAAATATTGGTCACAAATTGTTGCACAATTTCTCTTGTTTTTTCTGTTAGGTGCACTGAATCACCGAAGGCTATACCCACAATGAAAGCTCCAAATATGGCATGAATACCTATGTACTCAGTAAAGGCTGCACCTAAAAATGCTAGACCTAATGATATACTCAAGAAGCCACCTGGCCAACTAAAGTTTTTCTGTGCCCAAGGAATGGCTTTGTTGATGAGAATTCTTCCCACTGTAAGCATTATGGCTGCATACAAAATGGTAAGGCCAAAAGTAAAAATAAAATTATGTCCAACAGCCCCTTTCATCATACCCAACACTACAGAGAATAATATCCACCCCACCAAATCATCAAACATGGCAGCGGCAATAATAATCATGCCAATGCGGGTTTTGAAAATGCCCAAATCCATAAGCGTGCGGGCTATAACAGGCAATGCCGATATCGACATAGCTGTTCCGATAAACAAACTAAACACCAATACATCGTTGGCATTGTTGTCACCAAAAAGGTTATAGAAATTAGATGCGAAAAAGTAACCTAAGGCAAAAGGAATAATTAATCCTACAAAACTAGTTTTTACAGCTGTGCTTCCTTGCGAGCGAATGAGGGATAAATCTACTTCCATACCTGCCACAAAAAGTAGCATGATAACCGAAATGGAAGTGATACCGCTCATGGCAATGGATACATTGGTGCCTGTGCTGAAAATAATGCCGCTAATTTCAGGGTAATATCTACCCAAAAGGCTAGGGCCTAAAAGCACGCCCGCAATTAATTCGCCTACCACTAAAGGCATACGAAACTTCCGAAACATTTCGCCAAATAATCGTGCGATTATAAGCATCATTCCTATGCTTAAAATCAAACTGATGACTTCGTTATGTGCGAGTTTGCTCATTGGACAATACTATCTTCCTCGTCTTGTTTAGGATTTACAATTAACAAATTACACGGCAGGTCTGCTAAAGCATGTTCAATGTCGTGAGGAAAAACCCTATCGAGGATGTTCATTTTTCGGTCGGGAGAATTTAATACCAATAAATCTGCAGCATTTTCACGTGCAAATTGGGTAATCACATAACCCGGTTTTCCCTCAATGCGTTTGAGTTTTATTTGTAATTCGCCACAATCGCTGCAACGGAGTATCTCTTCAATCTTCTCATCTTCCTCTTTTTGTATTTTGTCTTTGTGCTGCTCTGCTTCGTGTTCTAGTAATTCATCACTGCGAATGATAGCTAGCTTTGCTGGATCGGACTCTTGAATGATGTTAAGCTCTTGTGCTCTATATGCCTTGGCCAAAGCAATGGCTACAGAGATGGTATTTTCTGTTTTTGAGTGATCCGTTCCTTCAACAACAATGTTTTTAAAACCATTGGGTTTAATAGATGGTTCGGTTAGCATCAACATAGAACACTTAACCCTACGGCTTAGTTTGCGAGCCACTGAACCCATTACGTATTTCAGGATACTCTCTTTCTCTAATGCACCTGCAACAAGTAAATCGATATGTTCTTTTTGGCAGATAGCAAGGATGGCTTCTACTGGCTCGCCTTTATCCCACACAATTTTATTATCAGGCAAATCGAGTCCAAAGCGGTGTAGCAAATGTGTTAGGTATTGCTCTTGCTGTAAGGTATGCTCACCCACATGGATGAATAACAAATGGCTATTAAATATATTTTGTAATTCTTTGGCTTGTGCAAGAATGGCTTCAATACGGGGCGAAAATGCCACAGCCACAGCTATTTTTTCAAACACCTGTTGGTTTTCTGTTTTGCTGTTTTCCATGCTGTAAACATACGAAAGATTTTGTGGACGCCATAACATTTTAAGGCAAAAGGAAGTTCGGAATGCGTAATGACAAAAATTCGAAATATTTGCCAAGTGTAATTTAGTTCAACGAATAATATGTGCAGGCTGATGGTCATTTTTTGAAAATTGCTTTTTTTAGTATTAATTGTGTGGGTGAATGTGAAACCTAAAAAACCCTTACTACATGTGTTAGCATGGATGGCATTAATAGTTTTTCATTTCAATATTTTACCAAAGCCAGAAGTGTTTCATGATGATCCCATCGTGGTTAATGGCGAACTCATTATGCCTTCCTTTATTGAAATCAGTATTGTGTTTTTATCACTCATTAGCTTTTACTATTTCAATATTCTTTACCTTATTCCTCATTTGTTGGCAAGTCGTCAATATTGGCAATACTGTGTATTTGTCCTGCTCATCATAGGCTTTGTTTTGTTGGCCGTAAGTATGCCTTTGTTTTTTACAGTAGGGTCTTTCGTTTCACTTCCCATCGGATTTTATATCAACACGCTGCTCTTATTTTCAATTGTATTTATTGCTAGCAGCATGAGCAATATTGTAGGTCGATGGTTTTCTTCCGAAAACCACCAGAAAGAAATAGAGCACCAGAAAACCTTAGCGGAATTATCTTATTTAAAAGCGCAGATAAACCCTCATTTTTTGTTTAATACCCTAAACAATATTTATGTATTGGCCATTAAAAAATCAGAGCAAACCCCAGATGCGATTTTGAAACTTTCGAGCATGATGCGCTATGTGCTCAATGATACCAGAGAAGATACAGTCCCTTTGGAAAAAGAAATTGAATACATTGGAAAATACATCGATTTACAAAAGATGCGCTTAACTGAATCTGTGAAAACAAAATACACTGTGTCGGGATATTACCATAACTTGCAAATAGCTCCTCTCATATTGATTCCATATATCGAAAATGCCTTCAAATTTGGGGTTAGCACTCATGGTGAATCTCATATCTATGTATCTATTGCCATTGATGATAAGAAACTTGTATTAAACACGTCAAATCCGATACACAACAAGGAAAATATTATTGTGGAGTCTAATGGTATAGGATTGGTGAATGCCCAGCGCAGGTTGGATTTGTTTTATAAAAACAAATATGTACTCAAGATAAATGACGACAATCAAACCTATATGGTTCATTTAGAATTACAATTAGGATGATGCGCTGTATAATTATAGATGATGAACCATTTGCCATAGAACTCATTACGTTTTATGTTCAGCAAACTCCTATACTTAATTTGTTAGGCAGCTTTAACGATTCCCTCAGGGCTATTGAATTTATTCAAACTCATGAAATCGATTTGATTTTTTTGGACATACAAATGCCCCATATCAATGGTATTCAATTATTGAAATCATTGGAGAAGCCACCTATGGTAATTTTTAGCACATCCTTTAATGAATATGCTGTGGAAGGATTTGAATTAGAAGCAATCGACTATCTGTTAAAACCCTTTGATGTCAAACGTTTTCAAAAGGCTGTAAAAAAAGCGGATGAATTATTCAGTTTGAAAAAAGTAATTGAGCCACAAGCAGAACCTTTTATTTTCGTGAAAGCTGATTACCAAATGTTGAAGATAAATATCAGTAGTATTATGTTTATTGAAGGTTGGGATGATTATATAAAAATTTATGTGGGCGAAAAGCCTATTCTCACATTGATGAGTTTAAAATCTATTATGGAACAGCTACCGCACCAAGAATTTGTAAGGGTTCATCGCAGTTATATTGTTCCTATAAAAAAGATTGATAGCGTGCGAAACAAAATGATTAGGATAGGTTCAAAAGAAATTCCTGTGGGCACTACCTATGTTGAGACATTAAATCATTTGATGAATAAAAAGTAAGTCTTATAATTTTATATTTCTATTAAATTTACATAGCTCAAATAATTTGATAGACGAATTAAACTTATTTAATCAATATAGATTAATGGATTTGAGATGAACGTTTGATGCTTTGCATCACTTTTCCCGCTAACACGATTCTCGCACTTTATAGCTGGAATTATCTTAATATTTGTAATTTTGGCAGCTAATGAAGAAGTGTGTTTTTCTGTCTGTTTTCTGTTTTTGTTCTTGGTATGTGCAAGCACAAAGCATAAAAATACTGTTTGATGCAACTAAGGCGGAAACAGCGGCTAATGCTGATTGGGTAATCGATGAAGATTTGAATAATTTAAGTTGGAATCCAGGAGCCAGCATAGGAGGAAGTGAAGGTAACGCGCAACGCATACCTACGCCTGCACAATCTGGTATTACAGCAAGCACGCCTCAAAGCTACTGGAAAGGTGGGCTTTCTGCTTGGGGTATAGATTGTGTTAAGAAAGGATACACGGTAGAATCACTTCCATACAATGGGGCTATTACTTATGGCAATGCTTCTAACCCACAAGATTTAAGCAATTACAAAGTATTTATTCTTTGTGAACCCAATATCATGTTTACCGCTGCCGAAAAAACAGCCATCATGAATTTCGTTCAAAATGGTGGTGGATTGTTTATGGTGGCAGACCACACTATTTCAGATAGAAACAACGACTCATACGATTCTCCTGAAATATTAAATGATTTGATGGGTAACAATTCTATTCAAAACAACCCATTTGGTATGACATTTAATTTGGCAAATATTTCTGTAACAAGCAGTAATATTCGCAATCTTCCGAACGATTCCATTCTAAATGGACCCATGGGAAATGTGACCCAAGTAAAATGGAGCAATGGCACCACCATGACCATCAACCCAAGCGTTAATACAACAGTAAAAGGAGTGGTTTATAATACTGGATCTTCTTTTGGCAATAACAATGTAATGGTGGCGTATGCTCGCTATGGCAAAGGCAAGGTAGCAGCTATTGGTGATAGCTCTCCTTGTGATGATGGCAGCGGTGATACTGGCGATGCGCTTTACGATGGCTGGCTGGGTGATGCTGCTGGTAATCATGAAAAATTAATAATGAATGCCACGATATGGCTGGCTATAAAAGATAGCGTATCTCCAACAGTAATTGCCCCTAAATACAAAGACCTAAAATTAGATGCCATTCTAAAGCCACAAACCTTGGTGAATGGTTTTGATACAGTTGCTATTCGTATCAAAAACACTGGCACTCGCAAAATAGATACGGCTACAGTAGCTTATCGATTAAACAACAATACAGCAGTAAATATATTTCTAACTGGATTAAACATTGATACAAACTCAGTTTATACCTACACCTTTGCAAGCCCTTTAAATATTAATAGTATGGGCAGTTATAAATTATGCACTTGGGTTAAAACAACCGGTGATACCATATCAATAAATGATACCCTGTGTAACAATTATTCCATTCAATCTCCTGCTGTAGGCATTTCAACAGCAAGCATAAGTAATACACTAGTTTCAACCAATAATCCCAATACCATTATTGGAAGTATTCAGTTGGTTGATTCATTAGAAATCGCTACACTGAATAGCCTAAGCTTAACAACAGCAGGAACCTATACTCCTGCTGATATACAAAGCAATGGTTTTAAGATTTGGATAAATAATGCAAATACTTTATCGGGTGCTACACAATTAGGAGCCTCGCAGGCAGTTGTAAATGCAGGAGGAACTATTTCGGTGTCTGGGGTATCACAAACATTAAGCATTGGTACATGGTATATTTTGTTAACTGCAGATATTGCTTTTAGTGCCACTACAGGCAATACCATTGGCTTGGCGGGAGTTCCCTTTAGTAAGTTTACATTTAGTGGAACTACCAATTTAATAGGAAGCAACCCTACAAGTGCTGGAAGTCTGGTTACCATTAGTGAGACAGGCCCAGTAAAAATGCAATTCAGAAGCAACCTAAGCTATACTGAAAACTTTACTGACATTGCTAATTGGGCCAATGGTTTTACAGCTGGGGTAGGTGCAGGAAGATGGGCAGGCGTATTGGCAGGTGCGGGAACCATTCCAAATGCCAAAGTCATTACAACGGCCAGTACTACTTTCCAAACCTCTTCATCGGCCTCAGGTGTGCAAAGAGGAAGTTTGACTGGAAATGTAGCAGGAACCATTGTTTTGCTTAGCACTAATAGTACCAACAATACTACCGCTTGTGCCATAGATTTATTGCTTGATTATACCAACCGAAATGCGGATAGTTTATTTTTTGATGCGTCAACCGTAAGCAACAGCTCAGGAAACAGAGCAGAAGTGCTAAAAGTATTTGCCTCCATAGATAGTGTAAATTTTACTGAATTGACAGGAACAAATCTGCCGTATACTGCCACTAACAATGTGGCTGGCAGTGCCAACATCAGGTTAAAATTACCTAGTTTTTTTAATAATATTTCAACATGTAGGTTGCGATTTTATTGCTACAATGGCGTAGGTGGTACTACAGGATCAAGGCCAAAAATATCTTTAGATAATGTGCAAGTAACTGCCGTTTGCCCTCAAGGTACATCAGTCCTTAATGTTACTTCTTGCTCAGCTTATACTTGGAATGGTGTAACTTATGGCAATAGTGGATTATACAGCAAAACCCTGTTTGGTGCAGCTAAATGGGGTTGTGATAGCATTGTAACACTTAACTTAATTATTAGTCCATTGGCCTATAATGCCTTGGAGGATACAATGCGTGTATGTGGAAGTTCATATACTTTGAATGCAGGCAGCGGATATACAAGTTATTTATGGAGCACTGGTTCTACTTCTCAAATCATTAACCCTAGTCAGGCAGGTTGGTATAAAGTAACTGTGAGTAATGGTAGTTGTTCTGCTAAAGATAGCGTACTATTAAGTATGGTAAATGTGGGCATAAATAACCCTGATACAAATATAGTAGCAGGAAGTGTTATCAGCTTAAACCCGTCTTCCACCGGATTAATATCAAGCCCATTAACTTATATCTGGAGCAATGGAAATAATACAAAAAATAATACCATTAGTCCCACAAAGACCACCAATTATTATTGCACTGTAAGTAATGGAATCAACTCTTGTGTAGATAGTGTAACCGTATATGTGGATGTGAAGATTCGCTTAAAAATGTATTTTGAGGGATACTACGATAATGGGAAATTGAGGAGTTTACTAAACAATGTTGACGGAATTAGCCCATTAAATCTTTGTGACAGTGTGCAAATATTTTTTTATGATAGCAGCACACAAAATGTTATTTATTCATCTAAACAAATTATTGATACGGCAGGTTTTTGCCAGATTATTATACCATACTATATTGCCAACACACGTTTATCAATTGGTGTAACACATAGAGGAAGTATAGAGACATGGTCGGCTAATCCCATTAGGCTTGACAATGCAATTGTTTATGATTTTACCAGTTCTCAAAACAAAGCTCTAGCCAATAATTTAAAAGATAACGGTACTGGTGTATTTTTAATTTTCACGGGTGATATAAACCAGGATGGCTCTATTGATTTTAGTGATTACCCTTCGTTAGATATGGGAAGCAGCTATGGCGATTTTGGTTATTTACCAACTGATTTGAATGGTGATGCTTCGGTAGATTTTAATGACTATCCTATCATTGATATCAACTCGAGTAATGGGGTAATTGCAATTAGACCTTAAGGGGCACAACTGCAATCTTTAAAATAGGTAGTATCTCCAAATGAATTTATGGTTTTAGCTTTGCGATGTCTGGATGTGTAAAAGATAGCCCATTTCATTTTTCCATCCATCCACTTTTCTTTACGTTCATGTTTTCCACCATCACTGTAATAATTCCAAATACCTGTTTTTTTCTTGTTGCGGGTTTGCCCTTTTTCTTTCATTTTTCCTGACTTATAAAAGACTTTAACTTTGTGTTTTGCTGCTTTGTACTGAGCATGAAGGGGTATGTGGCTAGCTAAAAGCAAGAGTATCAATAAAATTGAACCGATTTGACTGTATTTAAAAAAATATTTCACTCTTAACTTTAACATCATTCAAAAATAAAAACTTTCCTTATTTTGCAAGCCCCAACCTATTAAAATAAATTAATAAGTGATAGCACACATAGAAGGTAAGTTAACATATAAATCTCCTGCATACGTAGTGATAGATTGTGGTGGCGTAGGCTATGCCCTGCAAATATCGTTAAACACCTATGATAAAATAGGTAATGTCGAAAAATGCAAACTACTAACTCACTTGTCAATTAAGGAAGATGGGCACACTTTATATGGTTTTGCAGATGAAGATGAAAGGCAGTTATTCCTACATTTAATATCAGTAAGTGGGGTTGGAACAAACACAGCAAGGGTTATTCTTAGTTCCATGAAACCTAATGATGTGATCAATGCAATAAGTTCAGGCAATTGGTCGTTATTAAAATCCGTTAAAGGAATAGGACCAAAGACTGCTCAGCGCTTAGTGATTGATTTACAAGACAAGTTGAAAAATTTTGCCACGGATGCCACAGGCCTAGGTTTTGTGACCAGATCAGCAGCAGTTGAAGAAGCCTTATCGGCCATGTTGGCTTTGGGCTTCGGAAAAAATGATGCAGAGAAGGCAATCTTGAAGCTAAAACAGCAAAACCCAGATTATACAGTAGAACTATTGGTTAAAAATGCTTTAAAAATACTATAGATGGTAAACTTCTACATTGTTTCGTAGTCATAAAATAAAACATATCAAATATTTCTTCTCTTTTGCCCTAATATTAGCATTTGGGTGGAAGGCTACTTCTCGGCATATTGTGGGGAGGCATAGGGATTTTATTGTCCTGCCACCAGATAGTGGTAAACAAATTCTTCCACTAAATCTTAAACTTCCTTACCCTATAAAGGATAGGAAGCCTTATGAAACAAATCCATCAAAAAATCCTTTTGATTTGGCAGATCCCGCCAATATCAAAAACAAATACCAATTAGACCCAAATACAAACGATTATAACTATTCATCCAAGGTAGGCAAACTGGATTACAGAATGCCTGGTTCCACGCCAATCAAGAGCCAATTCCAAAAGGATAATAAACGTTTAACAAAAGATTATTTTAAACAAAGAGCACAAGCCAACAACTTTGTTAAGGGAAATTCACTTATTCCTCCAATAGTAGCTAACAACAAAATATTTGATAAAATATTTGGTAGTGGTGTGATTGATATTAGGCCAAGAGGTACTGCTGAGTTGATTTTTCAAGGAAATTTTAATGATGTGAAAAATCCAGCCCTTTCGCCTAGGATGCAAAGCACGGGGCAATTCGATTTCAGACAAAAAATTCAATTGAATGTGGCTGGTTCTGTTGGCGATAAGCTGAAGGTGAACATGAACTACGACACGGAAGCCACCTTTGAGTTTGAAAATCAAATGAAACTGGATTATGCGGGCAAGGAAGACGATATCATCAAGAAAATTGAGTTAGGAAATGTGAGCCTTCCGCTAAATTCTTCTTTAATTCAAGGAAGTCAGAGTTTATTCGGGGTAAAATCAACCATGCAGTTCGGTAAAATGACAGTTACAAGTGTATTCAGTCAGCAGCGCGGAAAAACCACAGAAACTGAAATAGCAGGGGGGGCGCAAACTACTAAATTTAATATCCAAGCGCATGAATACGATATGAATCGTCACTACTTTTTATCTCAATATTTTAGAGATAATTACGAGAAAGCATTGGCCAATTTACCTATTGTCAATTCACAAGTAAACATTAGAAGAATAGAGGTTTGGGTGACAAATCGTTCAGGAGTTTTTGAACAATCAAGAGATGTGATAGGTTTTGCAGATTTGGGAGAAAGTGATAAGACAATTAACCAATATTGGGTTAAAAATCCAAGTGTAAAATTAGGCAATGCTGCCAATGGTTTAATAGGGTATTTATACGGGCATGGTAACTCTTTAAATACAGATACAAGTGGAACAAAGTCAGTTAAAATTGCATTGAGACGTTCTTTTGAAATACAGAACCAAATATTAAAAGATGAGGCCCAAACAAAATTAGCACCTATATCTGAATACCAAATTGTAAACTATTCACGTCAGCTAAATGCTTCAGAATTTACATGGAATCCAAATTTGGGTTACATCTCATTAAATCAAGCCTTGACAAATGATGATGTGCTGAATGTGGCCTATGAAGGAACCATAGGTGGAATTCCATTTAAGGTAGGTGAGTTTTCTCAAGATTTGCCAACAGATCCAAATAACCCTAACGTACTTCATCTGAAAATGTTAAAAGGTCCAAGTATGAGACCGGATTTAGCAACATGGGGTTTGATGATGAAAAATATTTATTCATTAGGCTCCTACAATATTGCAGCTAAAGATTTCAAGTTAAACGTCATATATGCTGATGATCCTTCTGGAGCTGATTTGAATTACCTGCCAGTAAAGAACGAACCTTTGCTCACAGGTAAACCATTATTGACCGCATTGAATTTGGATAATATGAATACCATGCAAGAGCGCGCTCCTGATGGTTTGTATGATTGGATTGAAGGTATTACTGTGCAGTCATCAACAGGAAGAATTATTTTTCCTGTACTTGAACCGTTTGGAAAATATTTAGAGAAAAAATTTGTGACAGATGCCACCAAGGCTCGCAATTATTGCTATTTTGAGTTATATGATTCAACTAAGTTTTCTGCTATTCAATTGACTCAATATGATAAGTTTTTTATTCGAGGTAGTTATACAGGCGCTGCCAACAATGAGATACCGTTGAACTCAACTAACGTTCCTAAAGGTTCGGTAAGGGTTACAGCCAATGGTGCACCACTAACAGAAAATGTTGATTTTATCGTAGATTATAATCTAGGAAGGGTAAAAATTGTAAACACCCAATTGCTTAGTTCGAATGCTGTAATAAGGGTTTCATCTGAAAGCAATAACCTATTTCAAGTGCAACAAAAAACCCTTATGGGTGCAAGGTTTGATTATAAAGAAAGTAATGATTTACTTTTAGGAGGTACAGTTATGTACCTTACTGAAAGACCATTGACACCTAAGGTAAACATTGGGGAAGAACCTATTTCAAACTTGGTCGTTGGATTAGATGGTACCTATAAAAAAGATTCTAGGTTTTTAACCAAAATGGTAGATAGACTTCCATTTATCGAAACAAAAGAACCATCAAACATTACCCTTTCGGGAGAGTATGCTCAATTAATTCCTGGTATTCAAAGCTCCTTGGCACAGAGCGGTACCGCCTATTTAGACGATTTTGAAGCATCTGAAACACCATTTGATTTACGAATGGGTAGTTATTGGGCACTTGCTAGCACGCCACAGGGACAACCGGACTTGTTCCCTGAAGGAGATTTATATAATAGTTATCAAAACAATTATAGAAGGGCTAATTTAAGTTGGTATACCATTGCTAGCACATTTTATCGCAATGATTCCTATACCCCAGCTCATATTAAAGCAGACCCCAATGCCATTTCAAATCACCGAATGCGTGAGGTTTTGCAAACAGAAATTTATCGTAATAAACAAATTCAGGCGGGATTGCCTCAAACTTTGCCGACTTTCGATTTAACTTTTTATCCTAATGAAAGAGGTCCTTATAATTTTAATGTAAAAGATTTGAACTTTGATGGGTCATTAAAAAATCCAAAAAGCAATTGGGGTGGTATCATGCGTAAAATCGATCAAAACGATTTTGAGCAAGCCAATATTGATTACATTGAAATATGGGTGCAAGACCCATTTGCTGATAATCCATCAAGCAATGATAAAGGTTATTTGTATTTAAATTTGGGTAATATTTCAGAAGATATTTTGCATGATAACCGCAGAGCTGCTGAAAATGGTTTGCCAAAATCTAATGATCCTGCTCAACAAGCCACTGCTGATAGTACTACTTGGGGTAGGGTACCCCGTCAAGCTGTGCCGAGTTATGTATTCTCAGCTGATGCGGCAGAAAGAGCTAAACAAGATGTAGGCCTAGATGGTATTGATGATAATTTAGAAAAAAAATGGTTTGCAGATAATTATTTAAAGCAAATTGAGAAAGCACCTGGCTTAGGTATCAATTCTGATGCCTACAAGAAAGCATCAACAGACCCTTCAAACGATAATTATAGTTATTATCTAAGTGGAGATTATGATGCGAAATCAAAGGATATCATATCTCGATACCGAAGGTTTAACATGACACAAGGAAACTCTCCTACAGTTGATCCCAATGCAGCCTATCCTTCGGCTGCTACCAATATGCCAGACATCGAAGACTTAAATAAAGATTACACCGTAAACACAGTTGAGGAATATTTCCAGTATAAAATAGAAATTAGTAAACAAGCACTGCAGATAGGTAGGAATTTTGTAACTGATACCATTTATACCAACGCCTCTTTTGCCAATGGAAATCAAGCTCCAGAAGTGTGGTATCAATTAAAAGTACCAGTGCATGAATACCAGCAAAAAATCGGTAATATTTCTGATTTTAAATCCATTCGTTTTGCAAGGATGTTTATGCGCGGATTTGAAGACAGCTTAACTTTGCGTTTTGCAAACTTGCAACTTGTAAGGGCTGATTGGCGTAAGTATCAAAATGGTTTGAAACAAGGTGGAGAAGACCAACCCATCGACCCAACCGATAATACGCAGTTTGTTGTTTCAACAGTAAACATTGAAAAAAACCCTTATTATGCTGTACCTCCGGGCATTCAACGTGAAGCGGATTTTAGTTCCCCTCAAACAGTGTATCAAAATGAGCAAGCTCTTTCGGTAAAAGTATGTAACTTAGCGGATGGTGACTCTAGGGCAGTGTTTAAAAATATGACCACCGACTTAAGGCAATATGGAAAATTAAGAATGTTTACTCACGCAGAAGGCACCGATATAAAAGACGATGAGTTGACTGCCTTTATTCGAATTGGTACAGATGCAATTAACAACTATTATGAATATGAAATTCCTTTAAAGGTATCTAAATACTCTAATGGTCTTCCTAGTGCTAGAGATGTTTGGCCATTGGCTAATGAAATTACCATTAGCATGGATGAACTAATAAATACTAAAATAGCCAGAACCAATGCCAATTGGCCATTCACAAGACCATATGTTAGGCAAGAAGGTACTGTAAAATATACTGTTGTTGGTTTGCCAGATTTCAGTCAAGTGCGCGTTGTTATGATGGGTGTGCGCAACCCTAAGCGTGTTGCTGGAAGTGATGATGACGGCCTACCCAAATGTGCCGAAGTGTGGTTTAATGAACTTCGAATGACTGATTTTAATACGCGAGGTGGTTGGGCAGCCAATGGCCGGATAATTGCCAAACTTGCAGATTTTGGTAATGTGCAATTGACCGGAAGTATTGCTACTGTTGGTTGGGGTGGTATTGATAAAAAATTAAGTGAACGAAGTTTCAATGATAATTATCAATACGATTTTGCTAGTAATTTTGAGCTGGGTAGATTCTTCCCCAAAACGTCTGGAATATCTATTCCCTTTTTCTTTTCATATGGCAACACCATTATTAGACCTTATTATAATCCTTTAAATCCAGATACTAAGCTTCAAAAGGAGATTGATGAAAGTACCAATCCTGAGTATAAAACACAGATAAAAAAAGCTGCAGATGACTTTACATCAAGGCGAAGTTTTAATTTTACAAATGTAAGAAAGAATAGGGTATCCATGAAAAAGGCCTATCCATGGGATATTGAAAATTTAAATTTTAGTTATTCATTCTCAGAAACCTTTAGGCGCAATCAAACCATAGAATACTCAATACTTCAAACCTATAAAGGGCAAGTAGGATATAATTATACCTTCCCTACCACAACTGTTGAACCTTTCAAAAAAATCAAATCAAAAAGTCTTACACTCATAAAGGATATTAACTTTAGTTTATTACCCACTAGTTGGGGCGCTAGAGTAGAAGCAGAAAGAAGGTATGGTGAGTTAATTAACAGAAACAATGACAACCAAAATACCATCATTCAAGCCTTGTATGATAAGAATTTTACCATGCGTAGGTTTTATGAATTGCGATGGGATTTCACCAAAAGTTTGAAGTTTAACTATTCTGCTACTGCCGATGCGCGTATAGACGAGCCAATAGGTAAAATTGAATCAAATACTGCTAGGGCTGATAGCATAGAATCTAATTTCTGGAAAGGTGGGCGTTTGACTAGATTTGACCAATCTGCTGGAATAAATTATTCGTTGCCAATAAATAAATTACCTTATTTGGATTTTATAAGCCAATCGACTTATAATTATACTACCAACTTCCAATGGTTGCAAGCGCCACCTGCTGCAGATAGCTTGGGAAGTACAGTACAGAACTCAAGCCAACAACAATTTAACTTGGCGTTTAATATGCCAACGCTATATAATAAATTCAAGTTTTTAAGAGATATCAATGCCCCTGCCACTCCTAAAGATCCTTCTAAAACTAATAAGACTGAAATTGAAAAAAATGTAAAAAATGAGAAAGACAAAAATGGTAAGAAAAAGCAAGAAGATAATGGTCCTGTAAACTATCCTTTTTGGGTGAAAGTGCCAGTGAAATTAATTACCAGTTTGAAGAACCTTCAAGGATCTTATAGCATTACGGATGGAACTACATTGCCAGGCTTTCAAGTAAAACCACAATACCTGGGGCAAAATTTCGATAATGGCGGGCCAGGTTTTGATTTTATTTTTGGTTATCAAAATGATGATTACAGATTTAAAGCAGCACAAAATGGTTGGCTAAGTGGTGACCCAAGAGTAGTAAATCCATATCTAAAAAACCATCAAGAAAGGTTAGATGGTAGGGCCACTTTAGATCCATTTGATGATTTTAGAATAACAATAAATGTAGGTAAAACCACTTCACTAAACACCACCTCTTACTTTAGATTTGATCCTGATAGCAATAGATATAGAGACTTTGGACCTGTTCAAGAACAAGGAACTTACACCATAACATACAATGCCTTCTTGACTAGTTTTTCTTCAGAAGGAAGCGATGGAATTTCACAAGTATTTAAAACTTTTTCGGATAATAGAACAATAATAGCTGATAGATTAGGACAAGCCAAAGGTATTAATCAAAAAGATACGGCTAATTTCCCAATTGGCTATGGACCATACTCCCAGGATGTGCTCATTCCAGCATTTTTGGCGGCTTATAGCGGTGCTGATGCAAAAAATATTGAACTTACTGCCTTCCCTAAAATACCATTACCAAATTGGAATATTACCTATAGCGGATTGTCTAAAATTTCATTTATTAAGCAATATGCAAGTAATGTAAATATAACGCATGCCTATACTTCTCAATACACAGTTGGAGGCTTCCAAACCCAAGTAGATACTTCAAGGCAATTAAACGTTTCAAGTGATTACCAACCATATTATATCATCAGAAATATAGCTATTACTGAGCGCTGGGGTCCCATGATTGGTGTAGATGTTACATTAACCAATAACCTAACTACGGGAATTAAATATAACAAAGACAGATCGCTTAATTTTGCGCTAGGTAACCGACAATTAAGTGAGTTGAATGCTGACGAATTTGTTTATAGTTTAGGATATCGAACAAAAAAATTAACCTTGCCATTTAAGATTCAAGGACGAAGATGGGTATTGGAAAATGACATTAATTTCAGGGTTGATTTTTCTATTCGAGATAATGTTACAAAAATCCGAAACCTTGATGTGCCAACCAATGCGCCTGTTACAGGTCAGATGGTGTATTCGTTTAAGCCAACCATTGATTACATGATTAATGAGAAACTAACCCTCAGTATTTTCTATGACAGGCGTCAGACAAATCCATACACCAGTGGGTCCTTCCCAACCATTATCACCAGCGGTGGATTTAAGTTAAGATATACTATACAGTAGTTAAATCATCTTCAATATTTCCTATTAAAGATTTTGCCCTTAGTACTTCTTCTGAGGGGCAATACAATTCCACTTCACCAAAGGCATAACTGCTGTCTTTTTTGTTCAATTCCACGCATTCAATTCCCTCCTCTATCAGCATACCTTTAATAATTTCTGCTGTATAGACATTTGAAGTTCTAAATATTTTTGTCCAATTATTTTCCATCACTGTAAAGGGATTTATATTTTAATCGATGCATAAACCATACGATTCCCAAACAAGCAGCAAAGCTTACTAAGGTAATAATCCAAGGGAAAGTATAGGTATCGCTAAGCATCTCCACATGCATGTTTTGTTGCTCAAAATAACTCACCATCACTGCTACAAAATTATTGGTAAAATGTGCTAAAACACTCACCCAAATATTTCCTGAATAGGCAAATGCATAACCTAAGAGAACACCTAATGCCAAACGGGGCAAGAAGCCATAAAATTGTCCATGAAAAGCACTAAACATGATGGCTGCAAACCACACAGAGATATGAATATTTTGAAAACATAATCGAGCAAAGTTTTGCAAACAAGCCCTAAAAAAGATTTCTTCGGTAATGGCAGGTAAGAGGGCAATGACAAAAACATTAATCATCAAATCACCAACCGAGCTCACCTTTACAAAGGCTTTGGTTAATTGTTCAGCTTGGTTTTCCATAGCCCTGATATTGGCTTCAAGTTGAGCAAATTGCTCAGGAAAAGTTAAATTTTGGTTGATTTGATACAACCATGCCACCAATGGTGAGGCCAGTATTATCAGGCCAATGGCCATAAAATAAGTATACGTTTTACTAGGTCTATTTATTTGTAAAAAAGAAATGGCTTTCTGATTGATGGCTTTAGAAAACAAAAATGCGGGTACCAAAAATCCACCAATAGAGGCAAATACTTGAAACAGTTTTAAAGCCAACATCTCATGACTGGATACATCGGGCTTGCTTAAAATATTGGCCATGTCTTGCACATCCACACCCAACAGGTATTTACCAACAAACATACCCAATGCAGAGCCCATCACCATAAAAACCAATACCATACCCCCTAAAATGAGGGTGCGTGAAAAGAAAAATACCAATCGGTTGTTGTACAATTTAGAAAACTCTGTCATGTGTAATTTTTATTAATCCTCCCAAAGCCAATGCTTCTTTCATCGGAAATTGAAATTAAATGGATTAGATTTGACCGCAAAATAAGCTATTTTAATCTTGGTAAAAATTGGAAATATAGAATTGCCCGAATTCCCCCTTCTGCTAGCGCCTATGGAAGATGTGAGCGACCCTCCTTTTCGTGCGGTGTGTAAGGCCAAAGGCGCAGACCTTATGTACACGGAATTTATTTCAAGCGAAGGTTTGATTCGACATGCCATTAAGAGCAAGCAGAAGTTAGATATTTTCGATTATGAGCGCCCCATAGGCATTCAAATTTTTGGAGGAGATGAAGAGGCCATGACCATTGCTACACAGATAGTGGATGCAACACAACCTGATTTGGTGGATATAAATTTTGGCTGTCCTGTGAAAAAAGTGGTATGTAAAGGAGCAGGTGCAGGGGTTTTGAAAAATGTTCCTTTAATGGAAAGACTAACAAAAGCCGTTGTGAATTCAACATCATTGCCTGTAACAGTGAAAACCCGTTTAGGTTGGGATGATAATACTAAAAACATTGAAGATGTAGCAGAAAGGCTCCAAGATGTGGGCATTAAAGCCTTAAGTATTCATGGCCGCACACGCACCCAAATGTATAAAGGCGAGGCCGATTGGACCTTAATAGCCAAGGTAAAAAACAACCCACGTATTCATATTCCTATTTTTGGTAATGGAGATATTGATAGCCCACAAAAGGCACTTGAATACAAAAATAGATATGGGGTTGATGGCGTGATGATAGGACGCGCTGCCATTGGATATCCTTGGATTTTTAACGAGATAAAACATTATATAAAAACAGGTGAGCTCCTTGCCCCTCCTAACATTGCCGATAGGGTGGATGTGGTTAAAAAACACCTAGACTTTTCAGTAAAATGGAAAAACGATGTGGTAGGTATTTTTGAAATGCGACCGCATTACAGCCAATATTTTAAAGGCATTGCCAATTTTAAAGAATACCGCATGAAATTGGTAATGGCCCCTACACAACAAGATGTGCACGAAGCCTTGGATGAGGTATTGGAGGTGTTTGGTGAGAATGCGGTGCGGTTTTGCAAACCGCACTATTTATTATTAGCATTTGTAATGCGAAAAATTCCCACTATCCGTAGTCTCCGCAAAGCTATTGCAGAGGGGACTACGGATTTAAAATGAAAAAAGAGTTTGTAACTCGCTATAACTATATTATTTTTAAAGTACTGTTTTTAACAACCCATGTCAGAGACACTTCATTTCATAGTAAATCCTTAGAGCGCTTCGCTAACTCTAAGGAAAGTGGGGTGATGCTCGATTTTCGCAGTGCGTGCAAAAATATTTCAAGCATGGGTTTGCGCAGCCTTATAGGTTTTGCCATGTGAAATGGGTTTTGTTGTGAGGCAAAACGTATACAGCGGAAAGGGGAAATCTTTTTGAGGCAAGGACTGGCGCTGGAAGGCACCTTGAAAATCGAAACTCTTTTGGTTATACCTTTTGGAGTTTTAAAAGGTATAGAGAAAAACTTAATATCTACTTTTGAAATAAAATTACCTCATTTTCATATATGACAAAGCAAGTCAATTGGTATAAGAATAGGTTTGTTTATTCTCCCTTAAATAACATACTTTTGAAATCATGAATTCTATTAAAACCATAGCCATTGCAGGTGCAGGAACCATGGGTTCTGGTATTGCTCAGGTTTGCGCAACAGCAGGATATACCACCATTCTTTTTGATATAAACCCCGCCATGCTTGATAAAGCGAAGGCCTCCACTGAAAAGGGTTTGAGCTTTTTGGTAGACAAAAACAAAATATCAAGTGAAAAGCGTGATGAGATAATGAGTCTTATTTCATACACAGCTAATGTAAAAGAATTGATAGCAGACTTAATAATAGAAGCCGTAGTTGAGCGTTTAGATATCAAACATTCATTTTTTAACGAGGTGGCAGCTATTAATAAACCCGATTGCATATTAGCAACCAACACATCGTCTATACCTGTTACACAAGTAGCAGCTAAGATCCCTCACCCTGAAAGGGTATTGGGTATCCATTTTTTCAATCCAGCACCCATCATGAAATTGGTGGAGATAATAAGTGGTGCTCATACGGATGATAAAATCGCACAACAATGCAAGTCCTTAATAGAAGGAATGGGAAAAACTTGCGTAATGGCCAAAGATGCGCCAGGTTTTATTGTTAACCGTGTGGCTCGTCACTATTATGTAGAAGGACTAAAGGTGCTTGAAGAAAATGTGGCAAGTCATGAAAATATTGATGCTTTACTTGAAAGCTCTGGCTTTAAAATGGGTCCATTTAGGTTAATGGATCTAATAGGTGTAGACACAAATTTTTCTGTAACATCTTCTATTTACAATTTATTTCATCAAGATGGTAAGTTCAGACCGAGTCGCATACAACAACAAAAAGTGGATGCGGGTTATGAATAGATTATTGATTGCATTTGTTTCATGCATTTGTCTTTTTTCTGGTTGTAGCAAAAGTTCAAACGGAATTGACCCAACAACGGATTTTTTCCCCGCGCTTAATGTTGATTTTTATATCAACTTAAGTTTGCCGTCTGCTTCTCCACTGCTATTCCCACAGGGTTGGATATACCAACAAGGCGGATATAGAGGCATTATCGTGTACCGAAATTTTGATGAATATCTTGCCTTTGATAGAACTTGTCCTTATAAAACAGATAGCTCATGCAGCTATGTAAGTGTAGATAGCAGCAATACCTTTATGCGATGTGGTCAATACGTCAAGAGTTTTAGCAAATGTTGTGATTCGCGTTTTTATTTATTGAATGGAACAGTGCAGCAAGGCCCGGCCAACAGGCCATT
>RGVD01000190.1 GCA_010027395.1 Bacteroidota bacterium | reverse complement strand
TCAAGGGTTGAACCATCATAAACCCTGAAGAAATTATCTGCTAATTTATAATAAACTTTATACATCTATATATTATTATATAGATATAATTTTAAATTGTTTTATATTTAAATTAATTATTTGGTTTTTGTGTTTGGCATGACAAGGCTGATAATAACTTGAAAGTATCGTCTAAACTTGGTCTCTTCCTTTGGTCTGCCATCAAGATACTCCTCTTCGTTCAACCAGTCTAAATCGCCGTCAAGTGATTTGATGTTTCGTCTTTCAACAACTGCCCCCTCTCCTAATTCACGCATCCCTGATATTCCCAAGCCATGGACGGTAAATTTTGTTCCTTTTGGAGCTTTTTTCGTAAGGCCATCCACAATATAGTTTATGTCGTCCCTTGATAAAAATGACTTTTCATCTTTCATGCCTATTTGGTAGTCCGTGTGAGATGAATTCTTGAACTCTGTCTTGCCGAGTTTTTTAAAAGTAAATTTTGAATTATCCATATATATATTATATAATACATATATTTATTTTCTTAAATTGTTTTAAATTAAATACTCTATATATTTTTTATAACATCGCATCAATCATGGCATCCATAGCGTCGGCGTCATTCTTGATGGATAATAATGAGTTATATCCGTGTGTTTCCTTGATTACAATGTTTTTTGTTTGCTTGGTTGCTTTTGCCACTGGCATCTGCGGTGGCTGCTGTTGCTGCTGGAGTTGCTGGAGTTGCTTCTTGAGGTCTTCAATTTCTTTCATGGCGTTTTCGTATTTAGATTTGTAATTAGTTTCCGTTCCTTTGTCTAAGGGATCGTCTTGGCTCGTTTCATCGTCAAGACCGTCTTGAAATAAAACACCAACAAAACAGCCCTGCATTTTGTCGCATCTATATTTAGCATTGTATCTTATCTTTTTATCTTTCAAACTTGAGATTAATTGAATCAAACTAATATGTTTATTGGGATTTTGAGACTTCAATGCATCATACATTGTGGTTTTGCCGATTCTATCGCTCTCGTTATTAGTAATCTTTAAATTAGAATCAATGAAATCCTGAATCCAATCATTTGACATTAGAACAGCGTCTCGTGTTTCTTCAAAGTTCGCTGTGTATTGAGTTTTTTTACCTTGAAGCCATCCATTACAAGCAGTGGCTAGAATGTCAAACCAAGCATCTAAAAGGTTCGCTTTAATGAGTTTCTCAAGTAAATCTACATCAACTTTGTATATATGACTAGCTTCGTCAATGTCTTCCTGTTTATTTGTAAAATTAGATTGGTGGGTGAAACCTTTGAACCGTCTTGATATGCCAGTATCAATTTTAATATTTGGCATTGTATTAGCCGTGATGATTGCTTTTGAATAATGAGGAACGGTAAAAGAACCGTCTTTATATAATTGTGTAGTAGTTAATTGACCGTCGCAGAATTTCTTGAATAATGATGCATCAATCTTTTCGTCTTTGAGTTCATTCACCCAGCTTATTCTGATTTGAGGTGTTTTGGCGAAAGTGTTTAGAATTTTGTCCGCATTTTTGTTGCCGAGAGAAAATGTATCATCGTTAAGTTCTTTGAAATAGCAACCAATGGCCTCACATGTTAAGTTCAAAATAAATGACTTACCTGATGAACCAAGGCCGAGTAAGAATAAAATGTCTTGGTCTTTGGTAGATTTACCAGATAGGGCTGAACCAAAATAACTGATGATACATTCAAAGTCAGCAGCGTTTGGATAAATCATTTTGAACGGCTTTAAAACCTGAGCCCGTTGCTCGCTTGTTGATGGAATATAATCTCTGTTGATATATTGAGTAATGAATTGCTTACCTTTCTCTCTTTGTTTGAAAGTGAGATCATTTAAATCCATGTATCCGTTTTTAAAATGAATTTGGCAGATGGTGTTGTCAAATTTAATGTCATCACGGGTTAATTTTTTAACAATTTCTTTGTAAGTTTGAGAATAAAAGCATCCTTTGAAAATTGCTTTATATTGCTTACTGTATCTGTTTTTAATTTGATTCCTTTCAACTTCGGTTAATCTCTTGAATGACACTTCGCATAATTCGGTAATCATTGGAATTAATTCATACTCGGTATTATCTGTATATTTGTATGTTATATTGTCTTGTAAAATGAATGATTCTGTCTTACTATATACAATAAATATATCACACAACGCATTGGCAATAATTGTTGCTCGTTCATGGGTGTAATCACCAGTGATGATTACTTCAAAGTCGTCTTGGGATAGGTAGTTGGAAAATTGAACCATTATAATATCTATATATTATAATAATATTTTATTTTTAAATTGTTTTAATTTAATTACTCTATATATTATTTTTTACATCCACAATAAATTTATACTTAGTGAATTAGCGGAGTATTTATTTGACTTCCAATCGCCTTTTATGCCTCTAGCTCTAGCTAAATATGATTTTTGGCGGATTGTGTCCTTATGCTTTGTAAAGTCTTCCATTGTAGAACCAAAATGAACTGTCTTGCCATCTACAATAACTTTGTATTTCTTGTCTTTCTTTTCCGACAGCTCTAACTTGGCTTCGTCGTTGCCTTTATACTTTCTAAAGTTTGCTCTTACTTTGGCTGGGTTTGATATTTCGTTGATGTTATTCACCATTTATAATATATTTATATATAAATTTATATTGTTATATTAATATGGATGCGATACTAAAAGAATTACAAATCAATGAGAAATATTCAAAGCCTGTCAAGATAAAAAAGGAGTTCAGCAGGGTTAAGGATAATATACCATTGAAAGCGGATTATAATTTCATGGCGGACTTGTTGGAGCTGCCCGAGACCAAAAAAGGATATAAATATTTATTGGTGGTGGTGGATTTAGCAACCGATGAATTTGATATTGAGCCTATCACGAATAATAAGTCTTTAACCGTGGTTGATGCTATGAAGAGAATGTTTAAACGAAGGTATATAAAGAAACCTTATGCTAGTATTAGAACTGATGGCGGAGCTGAATTTAAAGATGCCTTTGATAAATACTGCTACGAAAATAATATCCTTCATAAAGTTGGAGTGGCTGGACGGCATCAACAAGCAGCAAATGTGGAAAGGTTGAACCGTGAGCTGGGGCGGTTATTTAACGGATACATGAACGCCATTGAGGAAAAGACGGGGGAGACATACAAAGAATGGGTAGAAGTTGTTCCAAAG
This sequence comes from Bacteroidota bacterium, assembly GCA_010027395.1. Classification (GTDB taxonomy): domain Bacteria; phylum Bacteroidota; class Bacteroidia; order UKL13-3; family UKL13-3; genus RGVD01. The sequence continues at coordinate 1,713 of RGVD01000190.1, read as the reverse complement.
GTCAGGACAATGTTGAATGACTTTAGAAAGAAAGCTGAAGGAGATCCATTTACTGATATTTATCCAACAGTTGATGTGACTATTCAGCCAAAGTATAAAGTTGGGGATATTGTTTATAGGATGGCCGAAAAGCCATTGGACGCTTTGGGTAGAAAGCAACCGACTCAAAATTTTAGAGTGGGAGATTACAGGTGGGAAAGAATACCTCGCAAAATTGTAAAGGTGTTAAGATATGCTGGAAAAGTGCCGATTAGATACATTTTAGAAAATCTGCCTAATGTTGCTTATGCTGAATATGAATTAATGCCTGCTGAAGAGAAACAGGCCATGTATGTAGTTCAAAGCGTCAAAGCTAAACGCACTATGAACGGTGTTAAAGAGTTGCTGATAAAATGGAAGGGATACAAAAAACCGAGCTGGGAGAAATATGAGGACATTAAAAGAACTGTTCCAAATATTGATAGCTATTATAAACGCTCATAATTTTTGATGCTGTTGAACTTTAATCTGCCCGTGTGTTTGTCATCTGGATTAAAATGCTCTGATTTCAAGGTATATGGTTTGTTGAAGCATATCCCATCGGTATGGATTCTAATGACATTATCAATCATTCTTAAAGCTACTCTGGCTGTCTTGTTTCTACCATATGAGGTTATGAATGGTTTTAGGCGCATAGGATGTTTATAAGGGTTCTTGGTGTCAAGTAATTCATATAATGTTGAGCCGTCTTGCTTCATGATGATGTCAATAATTTGATAGTCAGCATCTGTGCTTAAATCTACATCGTATTTATGAATGCTTTCTTTTTCTACATGGATGGTGGTGCTTTCAGACAGGTGCCCCCAAATTGAACTGGAGATCATTTTAACGAGAATATTCTTTGGATGCTTCTTCTTGAGATAATAAACACAATTAAACCATCTTTGGAATATTGAAACGCTGTCAATTAAGTCTTTTTCATTGTATAAATAGGCATTTGGCTCATCGTCTTGGATAAGCTCAATATCCATATTAAAGTTGTGCTTCTTTCGCAATTCAAAAGCAAATTTTAGGGAGTAGTGAGTATATACATCGTCTTTGGAGAATTTAAAAACTTTGGAAATGTTGGCATCGTCGCATTGAATTTTCACTCTGTAAAGCCCATATTTAATGCTGTCTAAATTTGTGATGATTTGTTCTGTGCCTTTCTTGGTCGGGAATTGGAAATATGTAAAGTTCTTGTCGCCCAACAAACGAGGATAATACATATTAAAGTCGTATCCATAGCTGTCATGCTCGCCCACTTCGCAATATTGAATGCCGCCATTATGACACATGCTGAACCACTTGGCCTCAACAGCATCTATTTTTTCATATTGTCTCCACGCCTTTGGGCTCTTCATTTTGAATATTGTCAAAATATTGCTGTTATGTCTGTGATAAAAGGTGCTGCCGTCTTTGTTTTGATATGAGCCTAGATAATCAAAGTTTTCTAATTCTTTGCTTGTTTTCAGCTCATCGCTGGCTATTTTGATGTCGCTATAGTATTTGATGAGTGATTCATCCGTTGCTGTGTATCCTCCTTTCTTCATCATTTCAAAGAGGGAATTGTTTTCGGGTCTATACTTACAAGTTTCAAGGGTTGAACCATCATAAACCCTGAAGAAATTATCTGCTAATTTATAATAAACTTTATACATCTATATATTATTATATAGATATAATTTTAAATTG
>RGVD01000189.1 GCA_010027395.1 Bacteroidota bacterium | reverse complement strand
GAAAAATCGGGCGCATCTGTTCTCCATTCCCATAATTTCTTGGTTTTAAATGCTAGTGGATAAGCGAATGATTGAACCTTGGCATCCAAAAGGACTTTATATTGGTATATAGCACCCATTTTCAAACCACTTATCACAAACTTTAACACCTGGGCATCATTTGATTTCTTGGCATTTAAAGTCAAGTCTTTCCAATCACTTTTTCCTTGTTCTACGTAGCTAATTGTAGCCTGCTGAACATCTTTGACTTGAAGCCAGATAAGGCTTTCGGTATGTTCAGCATAGCCTAACATGGGACCAGCAACAATGGTTTGGGCATTTCCTTTCAAAAATGCTATAAGAAAAAGAATCGCTATCAATTGTTTTTTCATGATTCAAACATAATGTATTTTACGAATGTGTAATTGCGCTAAGTAAAAAACTTGTTTACATTTGCCATCTATGGAATTGGAAAACCAACAAGCCCCATCACTAGATGATGCAACAAAGGCAAAATGGTATCGTGTGGTATTTGAATTAAAAAAGTTATTTGGCAAAAAACCAGACATGAATGGACTTTTGTATATAATAGGAATGCGGGAATTGGGGCAAAACCGCAAATTTGAGAAAGAGGAAAAGGTAGATTTAATGCATATTGCCACTTGTAAATTATTAAGTTACGATGGTTATTACGCCTTTGATAATATAGATGAACAAGGTTGGCCACATTACAATTTGCTTAAGAAAATTCCTTTTACTGATTTAGCCTTCCAAGAAAATTATTTAAAGGAGCTAATTGTAAAATACTTTGAAAATGAAGGATTGTTTGAAGATAATTAATAATAACAAAATGAAAAAAATAGCATCTCTATTACTTTGCTTAGGCATAATGTATGCTGTGCAAGCACAAGTTCAAAAAACAACTACACAACCTGGCAAACTTGTCAAAATTGTTGAGAAAAGAAAGGTAGTAAAAAAGAAAGTCACCAAGAAGGTGGTTAAACGATTAGTTGTTAGGGATAGTAACACCAATCGAATTGTCGAAATAAATACAGACATGGGTGTTATGAAAGTTTTGCTATATAACGAAACGCCAAATCATAGAGATAATTTTATCAAATTGGTTAAACAGCATTTTTTCGATAGCCTATTGTTTCATAGGGTAATAAAAGGCTTTATGATTCAAGGTGGCGACCCAACCTCAAAAAATGTTGATTCATCAGCCATGCTTGGCAATGGAGATGTGGGATATAAAATACCTGCTGAAATAGTGAACGGCATATGGCACAAAAGAGGTGCTTTAGCAGCAGCAAGAGATAATAATCCTGAAAAAGCAAGCAGTGGCTGCCAGTTCTACATTGTAGATGGACAAAAGTTTAAGCGCGAGGATTTGGCAAACACTATGAATCAAAAGAACCTAAATCGTAAACAAAAAATATTTTACGACATTATTCAAAAGGATTCTATAAACGCTACCATCAATGCCTTCCAAACGGCTAAAGACAAAGAAGGATTAACAAAGTATATTGAAACTTTAAAACCTAGTGTGGAAGAAGAATATCAAAAAACAGGGGGTGACTTTATATACGATGAGCCTCAAGTGGAAACTTATGAAACCATTGGAGGCGCTCCGCATTTAGATGGCGATTATACAGTTTTCGGTGAACTGATTGAAGGTTTTGATGTATTGGATAAAATTGCTTCTGCTCCAAAAAATCAATCAGACAGGCCCTTGCAAGATATTAGGATGAAAATGCGCATGCTTAACTAGGGTAAAGGAGATTTAAATTGTCTAATATACCCACAGTACTTAGTTTCAAGATGCGTCTTTTAGTTACCTTAATTACCTTGATTCCATTTTTGTCGATTGCGCAACAAGAGACTTTTATCAGTGGCAAAATTCAAGACAAAAGAAACAAAGAATCTTTACCTTTTGTAAGTGTCGGTTTTAAAGGAACACGTATCGGTACGACTACCGACTTTGAAGGTAATTTTAAACTAAAAACTACCGAATCAGTTGATAGCATTGTGGTGAGTTATGTGGGATATAAAAAATATACCCGAAGTATAAAAAGGGGTCAATCACAAAACTTGCTAATCGAATTAAGTGAATCGAGCTCTGAGCTGAAGGAGGTTGTTATCAAACCTGGCGTAAATCCTGCCTTACGCATAGTAAACAATGCTAGGAAGTTTAGAGATAAAAATGATGTAAGCAACTTGTCTTCCTATCAATATGATAGCTACAACAAGGTTGATATTTCTTTAAACAATATCAGTGAGGAAATTAAGAACAAAACTGTTTTTAAGCCACTTAAAAGTTTATTTGATACTGCTAACCAAATGAAAAATGAAGAAGGAAAATACATCCTTCCGATGTTTATTAGCGAGACTTTTTCACAGTATTTTTTTAACAAAGAACCATCTAAAAATAAAGAAGTAGTATTGGCCTCAACCAGCACGGGAATTGGTATTGGCGATAAATCATTCATAACAGATTTGATGGGTGCAAGCTTGTTACAAATAAACTTTAATGGGAGTTTTGTTAGGCTACTTGCCAAAGATTTTATCTCACCCCTTTCTAATGTTGCGCATACTTATTACGTTTATACACTGCTTGATTCGGTTGACATTGACCATAAAAAATGTTATAAATTGAAACTGAATTTAAGACGCGAACAAGATCTTGGATTTCTAGGCCATATGTGGATTGAAGACAGCACCTGGGCGCTCAAACGAATAGATGTTGAGATATCAAAATCTGCCAATATTAATTTTATAGATAGATTGAAGATTCAGCAAGAATTTGTGCAGACTCCTTCTGGTCCTTTTATCGCATACAAAAACAGATTTGTGGCAGACATCGCTCAAATAAGTGAAAAATCAGCTGGGATGATTGCTAAGATTTATAATTCATATAGCAACATTAAGGTTAACGAAGCCAAGCCTTCTTCTTTTTTTGATGTACAAGTGGAACAAGCGGCCAACGTGGAGAATAATGATACCGCCTATTGGGCAAGTAAAAGACCAGAAGCATTTACAGGCATCGAAAAGCAAATGTTTACTATGGTTGATTCTATTAGAAACTTACCTGTAATACAAACGTATATTGATGTGGTGCGAATTGTTGTAGAAGGATACAAGCGCATTGGTGGATTGGATTGGGGTCCTTATGTGTTTCTTTATGGATACAATAACATTGAGGGTAATAGAATAAGATTAGGATTTAAAACCAATCACTTTTTTAGTAAACGATGGATTCTCAAATCTTACTTAGCATATGGTTTTAGAGATGAAAGATTAAAATATGCATTTGGAGCTGATTACATTACCAATAGAAAAAAATGGAGTGTGCTAGGTGGTCAGTTTAAATACGATTATGATGTAATTGGAGTTACCAATGATTTTGGCTCAACAAACAACAACTCTAATCTATTCCAGGCCATTGCCATATTTGGAAATGGAATGCGTTTTAATAGCACACACGAAACCAAGATAAGTTATTTTACAAACCCAAAAAGAGATTGGAGCTTTCGATTCAATTTACAACATAATACCTTCAAACCTTTGGATGATTTTATCTTTGCTTATAAAGATGAAAAAGGTGATGTAATGGAAAGTTTTAGCAACACCCAAGCCTCGGCAGAAGCGCGATGGGCCTATAAAGAAGAAATGGTGCTGAGGGGCAATGGTCGTTTGAGGATAAGAAGATCCAAATTACCAGAGTTGACACTTACCTACACGCATGGTTTCAAAGGTATTCTTAATAGCAATTTCGAGTATAACAAATTGCAGTTGGGTATCATTCAGCATGCCAATACTGGTGTTTTAGGCACAGGAGATATGTGGGTTACTGCAGGTAAAATTTGGGGCAGATTGCCTTATCCATTGCTAGATGTAGCTAGGGGAAATCAAACCTTCTTATATTCTGATTTGAATTATAGCTTACTCAACTTTTATGAATTTGTAAGTGATGAATATGTTCATTTTACCTATGTACAGCACTTTGAAGGTTTATTCTTTAATCGCATTCCTGTTGTGAGAGATTGGAAACTAAGAAACTTTGCCTTTGTTAAGTCGGCATACGGAAGCATGAGTGATGAAGACAAACAAATTCTGCCCGAAACATATAAAAATTCTCCATTAACCAAACCAAACTATTTCAAAGAAGGCATCCCTTATGTGGAAGTGGGTTATGGTATTGAAAATATTTTCAAGTTGCTTTCTATCAATATGGTTCATAGATTAACCTATTTAGATAAAATGCCTGGAATGGCTGAAAAGCCAAGGGATTGGGGAATAAACCTAGGATTAAGATTTCAATTTTAATGCATCAACAATTAGCACAATTAGCCGAACAATGCCACCAAGCAGGCGTTACACATGCCGTAATCTGCCCAGGCTCTCGTTCCGCGCCACTTGTTTTTGCTTTCAATCGTCATCCACATATCAAAACCTTTGTAATCGTTGATGAGCGAAGTGCAGGCTATATAGCCATGGGCATGGCACAACAATTGCAAAAACCTGTTGCCTTAATCTGCACTAGCGGAACAGCGGCTCTTAATTTTTACCCTGCTATTGCTGAAGCCTTTTATCAAAAAATTCCTTTAATCGTTTTAACAGCAGACAGGCCTGCTGAATTATTAAATCAGCAAAATGGACAAATGATTAATCAGCAAGGTGTGTATGGTTCACATGTAAGAACGCAAATGCAATTATTTGTTGATAGTTGGCAGTTGATAGTTGACAATGCTGAACAAACCGACAAATACAAATCAACAGCTATCACAGAACAAGTATCAAGTGTTTTGCACAAAAGTATGTATCCAGTTTTTGGACCTGTGCATATCAATGTTCCATTAACAGAACCATTATATAAGATCAGTCAAGAGGATTCTCAAATCAATCCAAATAACCTATTTGAATCAAAGCCTCTCTTAGCAAATACACCTTATAAGCTTGGGA
>RGVD01000188.1 GCA_010027395.1 Bacteroidota bacterium | reverse complement strand
TTAAAAACACAAAGAATAAAAATTAACGTATGGAGAATGTAATTTATTTAGTTCCCGCCCTCGGGGTAGTTGGCCTAATCGTAATGGCTATTAAAAGTGCTTGGGTAAGCAAGCAAGATGCAGGCGACAAAAACATGCAAGAGTTAGCGGGCTATATAGCCGATGGAGCTATGGCATTTTTGAAAGCAGAGTGGAAAGTGTTGAGCATTTTTGTGGCATTTGCTGCAGCCTTATTAGCATATTCAGGAACTATACACGAAATAAACGGTAAACCAATTCACTCAAGTTGGATAATTGCTATTTCATTTATCATTGGTGCTGTGTTTTCAGCTACTGCTGGCTACATTGGTATGAAAGTAGCTACAAAAGCTAATGTTCGCACCACACAAGCTGCTCGTACAAGTCTAAAACAAGCTTTAAAAGTTTCTTTCACAGGTGGTACCGTTATGGGACTTGGCGTGGCAGGCTTAGCTGTTTTAGGATTAGGTGGATTGTTCATCGTTTTCTTACAAATATTTGCCGACCTTGGCGAAAACACCGTTATCACTTCAATTGAAGTATTAACAGGTTTCTCATTGGGAGCTGAATCAATCGCTTTGTTTGCCCGTGTAGGTGGTGGTATTTATACCAAAGCTGCAGACGTTGGAGCTGACTTAGTAGGAAAAGTTGAAGCAGGTATTCCTGAAGATGACGTTCGTAACCCTGCAACCATTGCGGATAACGTGGGTGATAACGTGGGTGACGTAGCTGGTATGGGTGCCGATTTATTTGGTTCTTATGTAGCCACTATTTTAGCTACTATGGTTCTAGGTCAAGAAATTACTGTTAACGATAATTTTGGAGGTATGTCTCCTATCCTATTGCCAATGGTTATTTGTGGTTTAGGTATATTATTCTCAATCGTTGGAACATGGTTTGTTACTATTAAAGATGAAAAATCAAGCGTACAAAATGCCTTAAATTTGGGTAACTGGTCTTCTATCATACTTACTGTTATTGCCTCGTATTTTGTTGTAAATTGGATGTTACCTGATACTTTAAATTTACGTGGTTATGAGTTCACAAAATTAAATGTATTCCTTGCTATCGTGGTTGGTTCGGTTGTAGGTGCTATCATGAGTATCGTTACCGAATATTATACTGCCATGGGCAAAGGACCCGTTCTTTCTATCATTCAACAATCATCTACCGGTCATGCTACCAATATTATTGGCGGTTTAGCTGTTGGTATGAAATCTACTGTAATTCCTATTTTAACCTTAGCCGCTGGTATCATGTTATCTTACTATTTCGCAGGATTATATGGTGTAGCTATTGCTGCGGCAGGCATGATGGCAACTACTGCTATGCAATTAGCCATTGATGCTTTTGGACCTATTGCTGATAACGCAGGTGGTATAGCTGAAATGAGTCAATTACCTCCTGAAGTGCGCGAACGTACAGACAACCTAGATGCTGTTGGTAATACCACTGCTGCTACAGGTAAAGGTTTCGCTATTGCTTCTGCTGCCTTAACCTCATTGGCATTATTTGCTGCTTTTGTTGGTATTGCTGGTATTGATGCTATTGATATTTACAAAGCTCCCGTTTTAGCTGGTTTGTTTGTAGGTGGTATGATTCCATTTATTTTCTCAGCATTATGTATACAAGCGGTTGGTAAAGCTGCTATGGATATGGTTCAAGAAGTTAGACGTCAGTTTCGCGAAATTCCAGGTATAATGGAATACAAAGCAAAACCTGAATACGAAAAATGTGTGGCTATTTCTACCAAAGCTTCCATCCGTGAAATGATGTTGCCAGGTGCAATCGCTTTAATCACTCCAGTGCTTGTTGGTTTCATATTTGGACCAGAAGTTTTAGGTGGTTTATTAGCAGGTGTTACAGTTTCAGGTGTATTGATGGGTATTTTCCAATCAAATGCTGGTGGTGCATGGGATAACGCTAAAAAATCTTTCGAAAAAGGTGTTGAAATCAATGGCGAGATGTACTACAAAAAATCTGAGCCACACAAAGCCTCTGTAACAGGTGATACCGTTGGTGATCCTTTCAAAGATACTTCAGGACCATCTATGAATATCTTAATCAAATTAATGTCTATCGTGTCATTGGTTATAGCTCCTTATATAGCTGTAAATGGTGGCATGAAAGCTGACAAAGCAGGCATGATAAATGGTGCTAAAACTGAATGCTGCGCAATGGATTCAATGGATATGAGTCATTGTGAAATGATGGGCAATTGCGATATGAGCAAATGCGTGGAAATGACTAAAGAGGAATGTGCTGCTTATTGCGATAGCATGAAATGTTCTCCTGAACAAAAAGAAATGTGCCAAAGCATGTATGGTGCTGATGGTAAATTCGACATGGAAAAATGCAAAGCAATTTGCAAAAGCAAAATGTCTGAAGCTTGCGAAGGCGGCCACGACATGAAAGGCAAAAAAGCTTGTTGTGCCGAGGAAGAAGAAGAAGAGAAAAAATAAATAATAAGAATTTATATAATGAGAAAGCCATTGCCATTGCAATGGCTTTTTTTATGATGTCGGGAATTGCTTTCCAACATTTTTAATGCATTACAATGTGTGCTTGGAAACAACCGACTTCACTATAACTTTGCTGAATCCTGAGCAAAAGTTATATGCCAAAATAGGTATGATTACTAGGTAAATTTAATATGGCAATATGCAATGCAATTTGCAAAGAAGAGGCTGCAAAAAAGAATAAAGTTAGCTTTACTGAAAGTGAAGAGCAGGAACACTAAAAAATAATTGAGTAAATAGATTTTTAAACATAAAAAAAACACGCTTTATGGCGTGTTCTTTAATTGTATGAATCAAATATTATTTATCGTCTTTTTGTTTAATCATCATCGCCTGAATTTGTTTCATGGTCGATTCCATGCCGTTGGGACTGCCATCCAAAAAAATCACATTCCCTTTTCCATATTCAGCAAAATTTTTAACAGCCTCAGTCCACATACTGAATAAAATTACATTTGTATCAAGGTTTGCTTGTTTCATTTCTTCGGCAGCATTTGACATACCTTTTGCCACAGCCTGACGGAATAAAGCAACACCTTCTCCTCTTAGCAAGGCAGCTTGTTTTTCGGCTTCTGCCGATATTTTAATTGCATTTCCTTCGGCTTCTGCAGCTTTTGTTTTTGTTATTAACAAAGCCTGCCCTTCATTTTCGGCAGCAGCCTTTAAATTATTTGAAGCTACAACTTTGCTCATGCTTTCAATAATTGCTTGATCAAAAGTGATGTCATTAATTTGCAAATCTTGTAAATGATAACCCCAAGTTGATAAAGTATGATCAATTTGGTCTTTCACATAATCAACAATCTCTTTTCTAGAAGCTAGCACCTCTGCTTGTTTTTTTGATGCCACAAAAGCCCTTATGCTTCCTTCTATAGTTCTGATTAAGGCTTGCATTAAATCTTTTTCGCTGAAAAACTTAAATGCCACTTTCTGAATTGTTTCATCTTCTTGATCCATTACACTGTAAAGCAACATCGATTTAAAATAAACATTTGCTTGATCATTTGTTACAGCTTGAAATTCCAATTCTACTGATCTATTTTGAATAGAAATACGTTTATAAACTTGTTCAATAAATGGAATTTTTATGTTTAAACCAGGTTGTAAAATACGTCTGTATTTTCCGAAAATGGTTATTACAGCCACCGTTCCTTGCGGAACAGTTGTAAGAGAGATTAAAATAATGCAAAGGATTGTAGCAAGGATAACAAATAGATAAATCATAGTTTTTTATTACAAGGTTAATTAAAAAACTCATTGAATTCAAAATATTGTTGTGTAATGATTGTTTTAAGATTGAGTCCAAAAAAATCGCACTTTACCTACCTTGCGGGTTTAGCTCCTTAATGTGCTCAAACAATTAAAAGAATTTTTTATTAAAACTAGGTTGTCTTGATGGGTATTCTTAATTAACTATGCAAAGGTGCCAGCCTGGCAAGCGCAATAAAAAACGTATTTCTGTGATGTCGGGAATTACCTCCCAATATTTTTAGTGCATTACAATGGTCTCTTGGAAACACCAGCACTCCATGAAATTTGAGACAGGCTATTTGACAAGCATATAAAATCCATTAACAAATATTATGTATCCCAAAAAGCATTTATTATTTTGCGAAACTTAAACACAAACAAAACGATATGACAAAAGGCGAAATACACACCAATAAAGGTGTAATGAAAATTGAATTTTATGACAATGATGCTCCTAATACGGTAGCCAACTTTGTAAAACTTGCTAAAAGCGGATACTACAATGGTGTGACTTTTCACCGTGTAATCCCTGATTTTGTAATTCAAGGTGGCGACCCAACTGGCACAGGTGCTGGTGGACCGGGTTACAAAATTGATTGCGAATTAACAGGCGGTAATCAATTTCATGACAGAGGTGTTTTATCAATGGCACATGCTGGAAGAAACACAGGTGGTTCACAATTCTTTGTTTGCCATAGCCGTAACAATACCGCCCACCTAGACCGCAACCATACTTGCTTTGGCAAAGTGGTAGAAGGCCTAGATGTAATTGACGATATCCGCCAAGGTGATGTGATGGAAAAAGTGATTATTACCGAAGGATAACCAAAGAATTTATATCAAATTAACGAAAGGCTATCTGAGAAGATGGCCTTTTTTAATTTAATATTTCAAAGGCCATTGTTTACAAAAATTTAAAATTGTTTTGGTACATTTGACAATAAACAAAAAAGGTATGACCAATACTGCATTAAAAAACCAGCTTTATAAAACAATAGAGGCAATTGATGATAACACTTTGCTTAAGGCAGTTTATACTATTTTAAAATCAAATAATTCACCCCATAATAACATAGAGACTATGAGTGAATTGGATTTCTATGATAGGAATGACAAATCACAAAAAGATATCAAAAAAGGAAATCTTATTTCTCAA
>RGVD01000187.1 GCA_010027395.1 Bacteroidota bacterium | reverse complement strand
GGTGAAAACTACTCATCTAAATTCTCTGCATGGTTAAGCATGGGCTGTCTATCTGCAAGGGAAATATTTCAGGAGATAAAAAAATACGAAGCGCAATATACCGCCAACGAGTCGAGCTATTGGATGGTATTTGAGCTTATTTGGAGAGACTACTTTAGATTTATCATGAAAAAATACAAGCATCGTTTTTTTATGCCAAATGGAATTAAAAAATCAGGTGTTCAAACCCACAAGCATAACCCTGCACTTTTTGAAAAATGGATAAACGGACAAACAGGAAATGATTTTATTGATGCCAATATGCTAGAGTTAAAGTTAAGCGGATTTATGAGCAATAGAGGCAGGCAAAATGTAGCCAGTTATTTATGCCATAACTTAAAACTAGATTGGCGTTACGGAGCAGCCTATTTTGAACAACAGCTGATAGATTATGATGTATGCAGCAATTGGGGTAATTGGGCTTATGTGGCAGGTGTAGGCAATGACCCTAGAGAAAACAGGGTATTTAATATTGAAAAACAAGCAAACGATTACGATAAAAATAAAATATATAGAAATTAAACAAGCAATCATTCACTGATGCGGATATAGACAGAATTATTCAAATGGCATGGGAAGACCGCACGCCTTTTGAAGCCATTGAATTTCAGTTTGGCTTAAAAGAAAAAGAGGTGATTGAATTCATGCGAAAAAACTCTTTGCCATCAAGCTTTCGCATGTGGCGCAAAAGAATGAAATCGCGCACAACAAAACATACAGCCCTGAGAGAAGAAGGTATCAAACGTTTTAAATGCAGCAGACAAAGAGGTACTGGAAATAAAATTTCAAAAAGATAGTGGCGCAAATCACTGCTACATTATATTCATCTGTAACATAGCAAATAATTACAGCAACTTATATTTTTTTCTTCCCTGCTACATATACAGAAAGCGCCTTTGTGTTTCTAATTTCAAGCAAAGGTGCATGCATTAAATCAAGTGAAAGAATAGTGAAATCAGCAAACTTACCGGGTTCAATACTACCTTTTTCATGTTCTTCAAATGCAGCTTTAGCCGCCCAAATGGTCATGCCTTTCAAAGCCTCTTCACGAGTCAAAGCATTTTCTGATTCAAAACCTTTATCTGGAAATCCTTTGGCATCTTGTCTTGATACGGCAGCATAGAAAGTATACATGGGATTAACATACTCCACAGGGAAATCTGTACCAAGAGGCATCCAATGATTTTGATCTAATAGTTTTTTATAAGCATAAGCATATTTGATTCTCTCTTTCCCTAGTCGATCTTGCGCCCAATACATATCACTTGTGGCATGTGTTGGTTGCACAGAGGGTATAATTTTGTACTTAGCAAACTTTTCAAAATCTGGTGCATCAAGTACTTGAGCATGTTCAATTCTCCATCGTCTATCATTATTAGGTTGCAAATATTTAGCATACAAGTCAAGAATTAATTTGTTGGCGGAGTCGCCTATACAATGAGTGTTTAGCTGGTATTTACTTTTAATAATTTTGCTTATGTATTCTTCTGCTTTAGCAGCATTGGTAACAAATAAACCAAAATGATTATGTGCATCTGAGTAAGGTTTTTTTAGCATGGCTCCGCGTGATCCCAACGCACCATCACAATACATTTTAAAACTGCCCGCATTTAGTTTATCTGTCTTAATAGGTGATTTGTTTACCCATTCTGATACATTTTTATCATTCGCTGCTATCATGGCATAGATACGTATATCAAGGATTCCAGCATTTTGCAATGAATCAATTAGCATAATGGTTGCTGGCTCAAGACCCGCATCACAAACAGAAGACAATCCATTTTCAAAACAAATTTTCTGTGCCTCTTTTAAGGCTTGAATTTTTTCATTCAAAGTAAAAGAAGGCATGATTCGTTCAACATATTCAACTGCATTGTCAATAAGAATACCTGTTAACTTTCTATCCTTATTTAATAATTCACCCCCGTCTATTTTACTTTGAATATTAAGATTGGCCAATTCTAATGCCTTCCTATTTGCCAATGCTGCATGCCCATCAACACGTTTTAAAAGCACAGGAATATCAGGAAAGGCAGCACTTAAAGCTTCATTGTCTGGATATTGTTTGTTACTAAACTTATTTTGGTCCCAACCTCTTCCTATCAAATAAGGTTTTGGATTTTGCTTATAAAACTCTTTGCATTTTTTTACCAAGTCTTCTGTAGAAGAAATATCAAACAAACTCACTGCATAGTTAAATGTACCAAGTCCATAAAAATGCGAATGTGCATCAATAAATCCAGGGTAAACATAAGCGCCTTTTAAATCTGTTTTTTCAGCAATATCATATGTAGCTTGTAACTGAGTTGCACTTCCTGTAGTAATAATTTTCCCATCTTTTATTATAGCAGCTTCTCGCTTGCCGCATGAAATCAATACAGAAGCAATAAATATAAGAAATAACCATTTTTTTGTCATAACAAATCATTTTGATGCGAATTTAACTTAAGATAAAGAAATATTTTATTAAGCTTGCCCTTAAACCTTTTAATTTCAATTTAGTCAAAAACAGCGGTGAACAAACAAATACTATCTATATTATTTCTATTTATTTCTTGTGCGGCATGGGCCCAAACAGACTCTTCAAAAGCTATAAAGCTTGGCCGAGAGTATTATGTGAGTGACCTAAGCTCAAAGATTAACATATCCTTATTTACCTATAATGCCAAGAATAGTTTTTCATACGATAGCAAAGGCAAAATAGACTATCAACCAAATGAATATTTAGGCATAGGAATAAAAGTGATGCACAAATGGCTTGGATTGGCTTATGTATATGCCCCTACCAATTTGCAAGAAAAATCTAAAGGCACTACCAAATACAGCAATTTTACCTTAAATAGTTATGGTAAGAAAATAGGAATGGATTTCTATTACCTCAACTATGATGGATACTATATAGCCAATACCAATCAAATACCAGAACTCAAAAACAACAGCAAACCATACGTGATTAGGCCCGACATTTCTACAACCACCCTCGGAAGCAATTTATATTATATTTTCAAGCACAAAAAATACTCCTATAGATCCACCTTTTTGCAAAACGAAATCCAAAAACACAGTGCAGGTTCTTTTTTGATTAATGGTGCTTTCTCTTATTACAATATCAATGCAGATAGCAGCATAGTGCCAACAAACTTAGAAAAGCCCAACAAAATTGATGCAGATGCTAGCCTCCGCAAAGGTGACTTTTATAGTATTTGTTTGATGCCTGGTTATGCCCATACTTTTGTTATCAAAGAGAAATTTTTTATCACTTTATCAGCGTTTTTAGGTGCTAATTTCCAACAACAACAATATTATGTTGGTAATGAATCAATCGATAAAAACAAATTCATTATAGCACCAAAAGCCAGTGCCCGCGTTGGGCTGGGTTATAATGGCAAACGCTTTTATACGGGACTAGCGGCTATAGGTGATAACTACACTTTGCCTCTTGGTGCTAACGAAAAGCTTAATTACTTAATGGGAAATGGAACCGTTTATTTTGGTATGAGGTTTAATATGCCCAAAGCATTTGAAAAGGTTTCTTCTTTCATGGATAAAATTCCTGGAATTTTAATTCAAAGGGTAAATTAATAATGCAAACAAACTTTATTGCATAAAGGATGTTTTCTTATGCATGAGTCAGTATATAATCATTGGAGCCAGTTCAGGTATTGGATTTCAACTAGCAAAAAGTTTAACAGAAAAGGGTCACAGTATTCATGCACTCAGCCGAAATAAGGCCGAATTAGAAACACTATCTAATTGTCAATTTCATGAGGTAGACATCACCATGGAAAATCCAAATTTTCCTATAATTGAAGGACCAATTGATGGACTCATATATTGTCCAGGTAGTATTAATTTGAAGCCTTTTAGGGGACTTAAAACAGAAGACTTTTTGAACGAATACCAAATTAATTTTTTAGGTGCTGTAAAAAGTATCAAACAATATTTACCCAACTTACAATTGGGTGAGTCCCCAAACATTGTATTATTTAGTACAGTGGCTGTGCAAACGGGCATGAGTTTTCATGCAAGCATTGCTTCTGCTAAAGGCGCAATTGAAGGATTGACAAGAAGTTTAGCCGCTGAATTTGCACCCAAAATACGTGTTAACGCAATTGCTCCATCCCTTACAGCTACTCCCCTAGCTGATAAACTCATTAATAATGAAAGCAAACTAAAGGCGTCTGAAGAAAGGCATCCTTTAAAGAAGATTGGTGCTACAAGCGACATAAGTAATGCAGTTGAATTCTTACTAAGTGCAAATTGGATGACGGGTCAAATCATACATCTAGATGGAGGCATGAGTGCCATCAGGTAATTTCAATCAAGGACATAAACAAAAAATCCCGCTTCATTTCTGAAACGGGTTATTTTCTTTTGATTTCTACGTCTTCGTATGCTTCAACATAATCTCCCACTTGCAAATCGTTATAACTTCCAATTTGCAATCCGCAATCATAACCAGTTGCTACTTCTTTTGCATCGTCCTTGAAACCTCATGCTGGTGCGAGCGTCCGCTCGTTCCATTTAGTAAAAGTTACGTGTGTTGGGCAATAGCGTAGCTGACTACGAATAAATAAAAAAAAAATGAGTTTGTAACTCATCCATGTTTAAAGGTTGACACCAACAACAAATAACCCCAAGCCCATAAACCACCCCACCCCCAAACACCACACAAAAACAAATACTTATAACGCTTATATGGCAGCATACACAAAAATATAACTTGCTTTTGTTCATGTAATTCCCGAACCTTTGTTAAAACTAACCTTTTACCTTCATTATGAAAACAAAACTACTTTACATTTCCATAATTAGCTTGCTTTTTATTATACAAGCATGCAAACGAACTGAACCCGACTGTGGTGACCTTAGCGATGTCATTACCAATTACAATATTTCTGATGCAGATAAAGCTAAAATACCCTATACAGGCAAAGATACTTTAGTTTTTATTAGCGATGC
>RGVD01000186.1 GCA_010027395.1 Bacteroidota bacterium | reverse complement strand
ATTTTTGCTTGGTATAAAACGTCCATTGGTATTATAAATCTCGAAAGTATCTCCAGGTGTGTAGCAAAAAAGTGTCATATTCTTAAATATAAACATTGGGTCACCTTGCACCTGTAAGTCAATATTGCTTGCCTCAGCCACCCATGTAAATGCACCTACCTGAAGCAAGGTTTTATCAGCAAAAACATTCTTTGAAACGGATAAGAATTTCTGAAAATCGTCCCTTGAACGTTTCAGTGATGTCGATAATGTCTTGTGCCAATTCTCAAATTTGCTTATCTGTCCTGAGTTTACCAAGGCATTGCATGTCAACACATATTGCACAAAATCAGGGTTACCTTGACAATTGTTGTTCAACATTTCATTAGTCAATTTGATGATAGCCATCTTCTGTTGTGGGTTAAATTTACCCGCAGAGTAATTACCATAAAATTCGTCTCCCGCATCATTATTATTACCCTTGGCAAAGGTTTTAAAAAAATCTTCAAACTCGCCAATAAACCTATTTGGGTCGTATGAAAAACTATTGGGTCTTTGTGCTGCAAGTGATTGAATTAGTAAAAATGTAAATAGTAGAACTACTGATATTCTTTTCATTTTTCTGTTTAAAATAATGGGCAAGGTACAAACGAATTTCGAACTGAAAATGGTATGTGGGAAAAAACTATTGGCTCTTTAGGCTACCTACAACGGTAAATACAATATATGATGGATTAAAGTTTATGCTATAAGCTAAACTGTAGTCTCAAAACACTACTTTTGGCACCTTATGTTAACCAACAAAATTACTTTTGAAAAAACTTTATACAAGCTATCAACCTTATTTTCATCAAGTGGCAAAACTCAGCTACCCCATCATCATTGGCCAATTAGGCATAGTGTTAATGGGCGTGGTAGACATTGTTATGATTGGCAAATTGGGGGCAACTCACTTGGCGGCAGCCTCACTGGCCAACGCTATTTATTTTTTGATTACCATATTAGGTATTGGAACATTAACTGCTGTATCACCTATAGTAGCAAAATCACAAGGAGCCAATAAACCTGAAGATTGCGGGGTGCTTTTTAGGCAAGGACTTATTGCAGCTATTTTGCTATCAATATTCATTAGCATGGTGGTGTATATCTTAACCATTAACATCCACATCTTTCAGCAAAATGTGGAAGTAGAAAAACTAACCATCACCTTCCTGCATGCCATCAATATTGGCACTTTGCCACTGATGTTGTTTTTAGCTGCCAAGCAATTTAGCGATGGATTGTCCTTTACTTTTCCTTCAGCCATAATTACCATAGTAGCCTTGATCATCAATGCATTTCTTAATTGGGCATTGATTTTTGGTAATTGGGGATTTCCCAAATTAGATCTTTTCGGATCAGGTTTAGCCACCAGTATTTCTAGAACATTCATGGCCCTTTGCATGATTTCATTTGTATTGATTGACAAAAGGTATAAGTCATATTTAGCTGTTTTAAAAAGCAATAAAGCCATCGACTTTTTAAAAGAAATATTTGTAGTGGGACTGCCTTCAGGCATGCAGTATTTCTTCGAAGTAGGCGCATTTGCCTTTGCAGCCATCATGATTGGATGGATTAATGAAAAAGCCTTGGCATCTCATCAAATTGCAATCAATATTGCATCCATTACCTATATGATTGCAACTGGCATTTCTGCCGGAGGGTCTATTGCAGTGGGCAATGCGGTTGGAAGAAAAAGCCATACAGATATTATTAAATCAGGTCGAGCAGCCTTGCTTATGGGCATAACTTTCATGGCCGTTTGTGCTATTATCTTTGCCATTTTTAATCATTTCATTGTGTCGTTGTATGTGCATGATGTAGAGGTGGAATATATGGCAGCCAATCTACTAATCATTGCTGCTTTCTTTCAATTGAGTGATGGCTTACAATGTGTGGCACTTGGTGTTTTGAGAGGTTTAGAAGACACTAAAGTACCGACCATTATAACGATTGTGGCTTATTGGGTTATTGGTATTCCTATAGGATATTATTTATGTTTTCATACTTCATATAGCCTATACGGTGTTTGGATAGCCCTATCCATCGGATTGACCTTTTCGGCCATTATGTTGCTAGCCCGCTTTATGAAAGAATCAAAAGAATTTACTTTTGAACAATAAAGCCTTATGAGCGAAAAAATAAAAGTACATATTGCTTTGTTTATTGTATCGGCAATCTATGGTGCCACCTTCACCATTGCTAAGGAAGTAATGCCATTATACATTAAACCTTATGCCTTTATTTTGTTAAGGGTAAGTGTGGCAAGTGTGCTCATTTTCTTTTTCCACCAACTGTATATCCAACATAAAAAAATAGATAAAGAGGATTATAAAAAATTACTCATTTGTGCAGTTTTTGGTGTGGCAGCCAATATGCTAATGTTTTTTAAAGGATTGTCTTTAACCAAGCCTATTAATGGAGCTGTTTTAATGCTTAATACACCCATTTTTGTCATAGTCTTCGCATGGATTTGGCTTAAAGAAAAAGTAAATTTTTTGCAAATAACAGGAATCATTATTGCGGCTGTTGGTGCACTATTGCTCATAAGTGGGGGTAATTTTAGTTTTGAAAGTTCTACCCTGCAAGGAGATATTCTGGTAACCCTAAACGCCATTAGTTATGCCTTCTATTTGGTGTATGCTAAAGAGCTTATCAGAAAATATCATCCCATAACGGTCACCTTATGGAGCTTTGCAATAGGCACTTTTTTGGTTTTACCTTTTGCCTTTAATCAATCCACAGAAATTGATTGGGCAAGTTTTAGTCCCAAAATATGGGCCTTTGTAGCCTTTATCACCATTGGATCCACTTTCTTTACCTATGTGCTAAATGCCTATGCACTAAAACATGCCAGCTCATCTTTGGTAGGCACTTATATTTATTTACAACCCGTCATTGCTAGCATCATAGCCATTGCATTGCAGCGAGATGAATTAAATCTAACAAAATTCCTTTGCATGCTATTGGTGTTTGCAGGGGTGTATTTGGCTAGTTTCGGGAGGGGTAAAATTAAAAATTAGGCTATTCTAAATAGATAAAAAATCTAGAAAGTGATTTCTTTTTTAGGAATATACAATAAAAAAACAAAGGATAAAACCATTTAAATGAAGATGGAATAGACTTAATTTAGAGTGTCTTAAGATTGCTTATAATAAGAAAATGTTTCTTGTTGATTTTTGTATCATTCAATAGGGCTTCATAATTCAATGCTATATCGATTAACTAACAAGTCATTTACCCAGACATTCAATAACCCTTCAACTTTTAACTAGCCCAATTCCCCTAACTCGTATGTGTTAAACACAATATCATTTGTAAGGAAAGGTAAGCGAGGTTTTAAGCTATAATGGTTGTCAGGAGGTAATTCCTGATAACACATAAAAATAGCCCATATATTAACTATTTTGACAATGAAACGGTATATTTGTATCATATATTAGCTATTATGACAAAATTTGGGGTGGAAAAAACCACATTAGATATTTTAAAAGAATTGGCACAAAAACACAAAGTAATAAGAAAACAAGCAGGCTTAAGTCAAAGTGAATTAGCCGAACGTTCAGGCGTATCATTGGGTAGCATAAAACGATTTGAAAATACTGGTCGAATCTCTTTAGAATCATTAGTCCAATCTGCTCAAATACTCAATCGAATGGGTGATTTTGATTTGATTTTAAACATAAATAAAAACATGAAGGATATTGATAAACTATTTAGCGATAGAACCAGAATATAAAGATGGAATCTATAAAAAACATAATTGTTTCCATACAATTCAATGTAACTGAAATTGAAGTAGGTGAATTGATAAGTGAAGGACGTGATATTTATTTTAAGTTTTATACCGACTTTATCGCAAAAGGTTTGGAAATTTCTCCATTGAAACTAAAATTAAATAATGAAATTCAAAAAGCCGATACCAAACCTTTTGATGGTTTATTTGGCGTGTTTGCAGATTCATTGCCTGATGGCTGGGGCGCATTATTATTAGATAGATCCTTAACGGCAAAGGGAATTGACACGAGTAAAATTACCATGCTTGACCGATTGGCCTTTGTGGGTAGCAATGGTGCAGGCGCATTAAAATACAAACCTGCAATACATGATGAAAAACAAATACAATTTGAATTTGAATTAGACAATATTGCAAAGGCAGCAAATCAAATGCTAGCTGGAACCGATTTAGAAATACTAGACGAATTATATATATTAGGGGGATCTTCGGGAGGTGCTCGTCCTAAAATTTTAATAGGATATAACAATCAGACCAAACATATAATGGGTTCAGATAATGAACTACCAATTGGTTATGAACATTGGCTTATTAAATTTCCCTCATCTATGGATAGGCCTGATATTGCCAATATTGAATATGCGTATTATAAGATGGCTTTAGATGCTGGTATTGAAATGAGCGAGAGCAAACTATTTAAAGGCAAATCTGGAAAAAGTTATTTTGGCACAAAGCGCTTTGATAGAATGGGCAACAAAAGATTACACATGCATTCGGCAGCAGGTATGATGCATGATAATTTTAGATTAAGTAATTTGGACTATGGTAATATTATGGATTGTGCTTTCAGACTTGAAAGGGATGTTCGTGCCTATGAAAAAATATTGCGCCTTGCTGCTTTCAATGTTTTTGCCCATAACAGAGATGACCATAGT
The DNA here is from genome assembly GCA_010027395.1 of Bacteroidota bacterium. GTDB lineage: Bacteria > Bacteroidota > Bacteroidia > UKL13-3 > UKL13-3 > RGVD01. Next base: position 320 of record RGVD01000186.1, on the reverse strand, counting down.
AAAAACATAGGTTTTTTAATGGATGAAAATGGACAATGGAAAGTAACTCCTGCTTATGACCTAACTTTTTCTAGTTCAGGGCATGGCATGCATAGCACAATGGTTAACGGTGAAAGTGCCAATCCTTCCAAAGAACATTTAATGGAATTAGCGCACTACTTTAATATTAAAAATGCAAGCCAAATCATTGAGCATGTTCAATCAGTTATCTATAATTGGAAAGCCTATGCCAAACAATGCAATGTAAGTGCTGATTCTAGAAACAAAATAGAAAAAGTGATTGGCAAAAAGCATAGATAATACGATGCATTTTTGTATTT
>RGVD01000185.1 GCA_010027395.1 Bacteroidota bacterium | reverse complement strand
ATTTCAGGATCCTGAAATCTTTTTGATATCAGCACCTTGCTTTCTAGCCAAGGCAATATAAAAAGCCAAAAGCGTTGATGCTGTAGCGTTGATGGTCATACTGGTGGTAATGTTTTCCAGTTTAATACCATCAAACAGAATTTCAATATCTCTCAAAGTATCAATAGCCACGCCCACTTTACCCACTTCACCCTCACTCATGATATGGTCGCTATCATATCCAATTTGTGTAGGTAAATCAAAGGCCACACTCAAACCTGTTGTACCTTGATTTAATAGGTAATGGTAACGCTTGTTACTTTCTTCAGCTGTTGAGAAACCTGCATATTGCCTCATGGTCCATAAACGTCCGCGGTACATATCGGGTTGCACACCACGTGTGTATGGGAATTCACCTGGCTTCTCAGTATTGGCAATAGGTTCAGAATATAATTGCTTAATCTCTATGCCACTATCGGTTGTAAATTTTTTATCTGTCATTGTTTTTAATAATGTATTCAATAATAGGGCTGCACCCTATTTTTATCATATTTGGCCCTTTCAGGGCTGCAATTAAACACTAATTCCTTTTTTATTTTGATAGGGCTTCACCCTATCTTATTCGCATTACGCCCTTTCAGGGCTGCAATTCAACATAAAATCAAATTCTTTCTTAATATCTAAAAGCGCTTTATTAGCTCCTTTTATGATAGGGCTTCACCCTATCTTGTTTGAATTTCGCCCTTTCAGGGCTGCACTAAAACATCAAATCAAATTCTTTCTTAATAAAAATTAACGCTTTATGAGTAGGAATTTCTTCCATTTTAATCAATTGCTCAAAAATAGACTTACTTAAATCTAGACCAACAGCATTATGACCTGAATCCGCATAAGCCGTGTTAATCAAATTAACCATCTCTTCTTTTACCACTCTCACCATTTGCCAACATTGAATAGATACATACAATTGTTGCGAAATATTATGATTAAACTCGGTGTTTATGTCTGCAATCAAATCAGTTTTAAGTTGAGTGGCAGAAATACCTGGCTGGTAAATGCGCATCACTAGACTTTCAGGACTCATACGCTCCATCAGTAAAATCAATCTTTCGTAGGATTGCATTCTAAGGGGTTGCACATTTTTGGTTTGTTCAAATCGCAAGTCGATCAGTCTTTTTTGGTATTCCGAATCAAAGAATGACTTTAATTGATAATGGGTAATAACAAAAACAATAAGCGCTGGGACAAGGTATTTAACAATTTCTAAAAACACACTCAGTTCTGTATTCATTTATTATGTAATTTATATGAAGGGCGAAAATAGTTGAATTTGTGAATTACTGAGACAATGCGAGCAATTTCTTACCTATAAACTTGATATTTTTGATAATATCTTTCAATTTATGTGGCTTAGTAAAATATTTTCAAGGAATTATAATATTGTTCGTACGAGATTATAGTAACTACAATGGCTAATTTTCATATACAAATAGTGGGCAACTATATAAATTATTCTAAAGCAAGAAAATGGATCATTATCACGTCCAGTTTGACATCACAACAAATATTTGTCCTTATTCAACGAAATTTGTTAACTAATTTAAAATTCTTGCTCCTTTTCCACATTATCGTGTAGCTAAGTGAGACTTCATTATTGCTCATGAAAAGTATATTTGAAGAAAATACAAAATCAATATGGCTTACTTTAAGGTAAAAGGTGGTAAACAGTTAAAAGGAGAGATAGTGCCTCAAGGGGCAAAGAACGAAGCATTGCAAATAATATCTGCAGTTTTGTTGACTCCAGAAAAGGTTACGATTGAAAACATACCCGATATCCGCGATGTTATCAAACTCATTGAACTACTCGCAGATATGGGTGTGAAGGTTGAAAAAATCAACAATGACACCTATACTTTTGAAGCTAAAGAAGTTAATCAAGAATTTCTTTTAAGCGAGGATTTTAAAAAGAAAGGCGCGGGCTTAAGAGGTTCTATTATGATTGTTGGTCCTTTGTTAGCTCGTTTTGGCAAAGGGTTTATTCCAGAACCAGGAGGTGATAAAATCGGTCGAAGACATTTAGATACGCACTTTAGAGGCTTTGAAGCTTTGGGTGCAAAATTTGAATACAACCACGATGAAAAGTTTTATAGTGTTGATGCCAAAAATTTAAAAGGCACTTACATGGTGCTTGATGAAGCATCGGTGACAGGCACAGCCAACATTTTGATGGCTGCTACTTTGGCTAAAGGCAAAACCACTATATACAACGCAGCATGTGAACCTTACCTACAACAACTTTGCAAAATGCTGAACAGCATGGGTGCAAAAATTACGGGAGTTGGTTCTAATATGCTCACCATAGAAGGTGTTGATTCACTTGGAGGATGCACCCACCGCATGCTACCCGACATGATTGAAATTGGGAGTTTTATAGGATTAGCCGCAACAACCAATTCTGAAATCACGATTAAAAATTGTTCTATACCTGACCTAGGAATCATACCCAAAGTATTCCAACGTATGGGCATCCAAATGGAATTTAGAGGGGATGATATTTTCATACCAAGTCAAGATACCTACAAAATTGAAAGTCTCATAAATGGTTCTATGCTAACCATTAGAGATGGAATTTGGCCTGCCTTCACACCTGATTTAATATCTATTGCTTTGGTTACAGCTACGCAAGCTAAAGGCAGTGTTTTGATTCACCAATGGATGTTTGAAAGCAGACTTTTCTTTGTCGATAATTTGATTGATATGGGTGCAAAAATTATTCTTTGCGACCCGCATAGAGCTGTTGTTATTGGTAGCAACAGAGAGCAAAAACTAAGAGGAATTACGATGAGTAGCCCTGATATTCGGGCAGGTGTTTCCATGCTAATTGCTGCTCTAGCTGCCGAAGGCACATCAACCATTAACAATATTGTTCAGATTGATAGAGGCTACCAACATATTGATGAAAGATTAAGATTGTTGGGTGCAGATATAACTAGGGTAGAATAAAATATAAAGTAATTTAGGTCTACGTTATTATGTACCTTATGTTTAAATAGGTAACAAAATTATTTTGATTGGTAAGTTTTTCTAATAAATCAAATACCTATAACAACTAATTCAATAGCAGTTTTTGTTTATGAAGCAAGCCTTCGCTATTTTGGATGATAGCGATGTATAATCCTCTTTGTAAAGCAGAACATTCTAGCATTCCATCTTTGTTCAGGTTGGTAGTTAAACATAAGCGTCCCTGCATGTCATAAAGATTTATTTGGGCTTGCTTTATCATATTTCCCGAAACAAAGACATTTCCTGATGAAGGGTTAGGTTGGATACTAATTCCACTATTTATAAACACATCTTCCACACCATTCAATGTGCCATCTCTAACTAAATTAGCATTTTTCAAAATCCAATTTTCATTATCAAATAGCATTGAATTGACAGTTCTTCCTACATCTATTACAAACAAATTTTTAGCATCTCCTTGTTGCAAATAAACGGTGGTATCACCAGCATTACTTTTGATTAAAAAAGGTAAAGGTAATTGAAATAAATTTGAAGGAGAAGCAGTATTGGATTGTTCAATTGATACTATCAAATTACTTCCGATTTGGTTCCATTTCACATTATAAGATGGAATGCCATTGCCAAAAATCCATTCGTCAAAAAAGTAGTTATAATTCTTTCCACTTATTTGATTTACCATTTGGTTTAAATCTAATGTAGAAGCATTTCCGTTTGCATTCTGAATTTGGTATTGCTTACAAACATTAAAGAAAAGAGTGTCTCCTAACAAATAATGTAAAACGCGAATAGCAGAACCTCCTTTGTTATAGGTAATATCGCTTGAGAATATTCTATTCACATCCGTTGTGTCGGGCACGTATATATTTCCGTCCGATTTCTTAGCTTCATTAAACATCGTATTTAAAACTGTGGCTGTATTAGAAGTTGTAGTTAAATACTTGGCTGCCAGATATTCGGAATAGGTGGCAAATCCTTCATTTAACCAAATATCTTTCCAAGTGGCGCATGTAACATTATCACCAAACCATTGGTGCGCTAGCTCATGTGCTACAATGCCAAAATTCATAACACCAAGACTGGTCATGGTTTGATGTTCCATACCTCCTGAAAATGGTGCCATCACATGGCCATATTTTTCTTTATAAAAAGGATACAAACCATAGAGATTTGAAAATAATTCAACCAATGGAACAGTGGCATTTATACTGCTAACATTGTTGGTATAGGCCTTTGGGTTTGAATAAATATAATGTTGTATTAATATACTATCGGCTATCTGCTTTGGCTTAGCATAAGCCTTGTATTCGGTATATTGTCCGACAGTAACCATAACCAAATAGTAATTCATTTTATAACGGGTTTCCCATCTATAGGTATTTTTTCCATTTGGTTTTGGGGTGATGCTTTTTAGCAAACCATTTGCACCTACCTTATTGTTACTATCAGTTGTTACCGAAATAAAAACAGAATCTATTTTATCTTGCAGTGATTGTTTGCATGGCCACCACTCATAAGCACTGTATGGTTGACTCAAACTCCAAGTAATTTGATTAGCATAAGTAGGAGAAGCCTTGCTGCTAAAACCATTGCCAATGGCTGCGCTAGCTCCGCTTGGTGGCGTTCCGCGATAATATATCTTAACTTTAATAAATTGATCTTTAGAATAAGATGAATCTAATAAAACCAAAGCCACATCAGCAAGTCTAACAAAATTTAACTTTTGATTTTTAATTCCAAGAACTGAATCTAAAATTAAATTTGAATGCAATTGAAACATAAAGGTATCAAGCTTTGAAACCCTAGATTTTGCGATGGTTGTTACGTTACCTGAAATATAGGTTGAGGTTCTTTCTACATTCAAATCCAATTCATGAAAGATAGCATCATATCTTTCCATAATATCCATTTGCTCATTACTGGCGTTGGATTTATTCAATAAAAGAGCATGCGCAGCCTTTTTAGAAAGCGAACATTGATGTTGTGCTTTACTTTTGTAATTAACTAAGAAGGAAAGGATAAGAATAAGAAATACAAATTTACGGCTAGGCACTATATTTATCATGCCCT
>RGVD01000184.1 GCA_010027395.1 Bacteroidota bacterium | reverse complement strand
TTACGAAACAGGCAAGGTAAATCCAACTCCATTGAGTTTAGCTGAGTTAAAGCAAATGTTAAATGCTTGAGATAGTATTTTTGCCTAAAGCATGGCAAGATTTAGCTTGGTGGATTCAAAACGATATTAAATCAGTAAAAAAAATTTATAAACTTTTAGAGAGTTGTGCAAAAACGCCATTTGATGGTATTGGGCAGCCTGAACCATTGAAAGCAAACTACAGTGGTTATTGGTCTCGAAGAGTAAATCTAGAACATAGGATAGTTTATAAAGTTGAGGACAAACGCATTGTAGTATTCTCACTCTATGGACATTATCAAAACTAAGATGATTGCCCCTTGTTGTGTCTCCCGACCAACAACTTGAATTGTTTTTTCAATTAGGTTGATTAAACTTACAAAATTTCAATCTTGTCAATCTCTTCATCCATTTAATCGTGTGCTGACAATTAACTAAAACGTCAAACCCACTTGTTGCATTTTACCCTCTCTTAAAAAGTCAATTGTAGTGCTTTCGCCTTTTTTAAATTGACCTAAGGCTTTCATATAATCATAGATATTTTCAATCTTGATACTGCCAATTTGCATGATGATATCTCCTGCTTTGAGTCCAGCTTTTTCTGCGGGTTTGCCATCGTTTACATTATCTACCCTCAAACCTTTGCCTTCAAAAGTATAATCAGGCATGATGCCTAGGGTTACTTTAAAACTTACTTTTTGGCTTTCGGGTTGCTTGGTTTTGGTAAAGTTTAGTTTGGGTTCATTGCACATTTTTTCTGCTATTTGAATGATTAATTCCAATACCATTACCTCACCTTTAAAGTTTATCTTTTCTTTATCATCACTCGATTTGTGGTAATCCGAATGTTGGCCAGTGAAGAAATGCAAAACCGGAATATCTTTTAAATAAAAAGAGGTTTGGTCAGATGGGCCAATGCCTGCGGAGTCATAACCAAGTTTTAGGCTTGTATTTAAACTTGAAAATATTGAACTGTAATTGCTACTTGTACCTACACCATACACCATCAATTTAAGGGTACTGTCATTCAAACGTCCAATCATATCCATGTTTAGCATGCATTGCACATCCTTCAAATCAATGGTGGGGTTGTTTGAAAAATATTTTGAACCAATCAAACCATCTTCTTCACCCGAGAAACAAATGAATAAAAAATTGCATTTTTCTTTGGTATTGTTTTGACTAAAATATTTAGCCAAAGCAATCACTCCCGCAGTGCCAGAGGCATTGTCATCAGCTCCATTATGTATAAGCTTTTTGTTTTTGTCTAAGGAAGATGGGTGTTCATGATAACCCAAATGGTCGAAATGCCCGCCAATGATGATGGTATAAGCTGCTTGGTTGTCAAGATAACCCACCACATTGCTGCCATTTTTCTCTTTTCCCTGTCCTATGGTGTCATGAGGATTGGCAAGGGTTTTATATTCAAAGTGCTGCAAGTATCCTTTGCTTCCTTTGGGCTTTAGCCCAATTTCTTCAAACTGCTTTTGAATATATTTAATGGCCAATTTTTCTCCTTTGGTGCCAGGCTCACGGCCTTGCAATTTGTCATCCGCCAAATAACTGATGTGACTTTTGATATCAGCCACTTGCACTTGCGCTACAGATATTTTGCATGAGATGAGAAGCAGTATAATGATGTTTCTTAATTTCATTTTTGTTTGATTTTATGATACCGCCTTTTAAGGCAGTTTAAATGAATTGTTTATTCTATCTATTTCCGGGTCTTTCAACGCTCGGTTATTTTTTATCTTTTTCCGGGTCTTTTAAGGCCCGGCTATTATTTTTATCTATTACCACGCCTTTCAAGGCATGGTAATAGATAAACCAATTAATATTTATTCCACCCAATCAGCCAAAAACAGATTGGTATCTCGGGTGCCACGGTTGTTGCGATTTGACGAAAATACCAATTTTTTGCCATCAGGAGAAAACATAGGGAAAGCATTAAACATACTTTCGTTGGTGATACGTTCTAAATTCTTGCCATCCACATCAATAATATATAATTGAAAATCGTAACCTTTTGTTGAATGATGATTACTCGAGAAAATAATTTTCTTGCCTTTTGGGTGAAAGAAAGGAGCCCAATTGGCTTTGCCCAAATTGGTTACTTGCTTTAGGTTGCTACCATCAATATTACAAGTGTAAATCTCCATATTGGTTGGGGCTACAAGTCCTTTTGAAAGGTAGTCTTTGTATTCTTTTATCTCTTCTTCCGTTTGTGGACGAGAGGCTCTGAACACCAATTGCTTACCATCAGGTGAAAAAAATGCACCCCCATCATAACCTAATCCATAGGTAATTTGCTTTTGGTTTTTGCCATCCATATCCATAACCCACAGGTCTAGGTCGCCACCGCGGGTGGAGGTGAAAACTATTTTATCTCCCTTGGGAGATACTGTGGCTTCGGCATCATAGCCTGGGCTATTGGTCCTGGGCTATTGGTTAATTGTTTGGTAATTTTTCCATTAAGGTCAGATACAAAAATGTCGAAACTTTCATAAATGGCCCAGAGGTATTTGGCGCCACGTGGTGGCTCTGCTGGGCAATCATTAGATGCCAAATGTGTGGAGGCAAATAGAATGGATTTGTTACCCGGCATAAAATAGCTGCAGGTGGTGCGGCCAAGGCCAGTGCTAATCAATGGTGGACGGTAATTGGTGTCTTTCTTAGCCTCTTCAATATTCAGGTTGAATATTTGGTCACATTGTAAGCCCCAAGCTTTGTTATTGCTCTGAAAGCTTAGGTTCTTATTGTCGAAACTCCAATAAGCTTCGGCATTATCACCTCCATAGGTGAGTTGTTTTAAGTTTTTAAAATGCTTTTCAGTGGTTTGGGCCATGCCATGCAGTGCCATAAATGAGAGTATAAGGATGAATGTCTTTTTCATGTATGTTTTGTTTTGACGATTGCAAAATGCAATAAAGGCAAATGTAAGAAGAATAAACCATGTCAAATAATGGTCAGCTTGTAACCCCTAAGAATCACAAAATTTCAGTTTTGCCGACTATTTGACAGCCAATTGCCCTTAGGAACGCCATTTGACCATAGAGATTGAAATAACAATTAGGAACAAATTATCATTTAACCCATTTTCAAATTATTCAATTATGTCAGAAAAAGGAACCATATCGGTACATACCGAAAACATCTTTCCCATTATCAAAAAGTTTTTGTACAGCGACCATGAAATCTTCCTACGTGAGTTGGTCTCAAATGCAGTGGATGCCACCCAAAAGTTGAAAACCCTAGCCTCAATGGGCGAAATGAAGGGCGAATTGGGCGAAACCAAAATAGTGGTGAAGTTGGACAAAGACAATAAGACCCTTCACATTATTGATAGAGGTATTGGTTTAACTGAAGAAGAAGTAAAAAAATACATCAACCAAGTGGCCTTTAGTAGTGCCGAGGAGTTTTTAGAAAAATATAAAGACAATGCCAACCAAATCATTGGTCATTTTGGATTGGGTTTCTACTCTGCCTTTATGGTGGCCAAAAAAGTTGAGTTGGTTTCATTGTCGTACAAAGAAGGTTCAAAGGCTGTAAGATGGACCTGCGAAGGCAGCACTGAGTTTGAAATAATGGATGATGCCAAAACCGATAGAGGAACTGAAATCATCCTTCATTTGGCTGATGATGCATTGGAATTCAATGATAATTTTAGAATCAAAAATATTTTAGATAAGCATTGTAAATTCTTGCCTATTGAAATTGAGTTTGAAGAGAAAATCATAAACAATACCCAACCTCTATGGACAAAAGCTCCTGCTGATTTGAAAAAAGAAGACTACGAGCAATTCTACCGCGAATTGTATCCAATGAGCGAGCCACCTTTGTTCTGGATTCATTTGAATGTAGATTATCCTTTCAACCTTACGGGTATTTTATACTTCCCTAAAATTAAAGATGAGTTTGAAGCACAACGCAATAAAATTCAATTGTATAGCAACCAAGTATTCATAACCGATTCTGTTCAAGATATTGTTCCAGAGTTTTTGATGTTGTTGCATGGTGTGATTGATTCTCCAGATATCCCGTTAAATGTGAGTCGCAGCTATTTGCAAGGTGATGCCAATGTAAAGAAAATAAATGCACACATTACCAAAAAGGTAGCTGATAAGTTGGAAGAGATTTTTAAGACCGACAGAAAAGAGTTTGAAGAGAAATGGGAAAACGTTGGAACCTTTGTTAAATATGGCATGATAGCTGAACCTAAGTTTTATGATAGAGCGACTAAGTTCTGTTTGCTACAAAACATAAAAGGCGAAAACTATACCATTGAAGAGTATAAAGAGAAGGTGGCTGTATTGCAAACCGATAAAGAGAATAAAGTGGTTTTCATTTATTCAAACAATCCTCTAGGTCAAGATTCATTTATCAAAACCATTGAGAAACGTGGCTATGATATTTTGAAATTGAATGGCGTTTTGGATGGTCATTTTATCTCTACCCTAGAAAATAAATTCGAAGGTGTATCCATGAAGCGCGTGGACTCTGAGTCGGTTGATAAATTGGTTGACAAAGACACCAAGAATGAATCAATGTTAAGTACTGATGATGAAAAGGCATTGAAAGAAGCTTTCGAAAATCAATTTAAGGCCGATATAAGATTTAAATTTGAAACTGAGGCTCTAGCTCCAGATGATAATTTTATAAGCATTATCAAGCCTGAGTGGGAGCGCAGAATGAAAGATATGGCTGCTATGCAAGGCATGAACATGTTTGGAGCTATGCCTGAATCTTGGAATGTGGTAATTAACAGCAACCATAGCCTAAGTGGCAAATTGGTTAAATTAACTGACAATACAGAAAAGGAATCCCTACTAAAAAATGCTTTTGACTTGGCTTTGCTTTCTCAAAACTTGTTGCAAGGTGAAGCACTAACCAACTTCATCAACAGAAGTTATGGAATGTTGTAAGAAATAGCTAAACCAATAAAATAAAGAAGGGGCTGTCTTAATAAGGCTGCCCCTTTGTTATTTGTTATATTTATTGGAGTAGGTCGATTGGAATCTGTCATGTCGAGCGGAGTCTGTCATGTCGAGCGGAGTCGAGACATAGACAGACTCTT
>RGVD01000183.1 GCA_010027395.1 Bacteroidota bacterium | reverse complement strand
GCACTTCAACCAATTTCATGTCTTTACGTCTAAGCATTGAGTTTTCGTCACGCAATTTACGTAAGCTGATAATCTGACCTGGTTTCACATTGGTTGAATCCCCTGCTTCTAAAACTACTTTCTTATCAAAAATCCAATCGTTGGTATCTTTAAAAGTATAGCGATCTACGTTTTCGCCTTCAAGCAATAAAGTATCACCTGGATCGATAACTTCCAATTTGCTCATCATCTGACGGGTAATTACCTCGATATGTTTATCAGAGATTTTTACACCTTGCAAACGATATACCTCTTGGATACCATTTAAGATATAACGTTGAACAGCTTGAGGGCCTTCAATACGCAAAATATCTTGAGGTGATATAGAACCATCACTTAATGATGAACCTGCTTTTACGAAGTCATTTTCTTGAACAAGGATATGTTTAGAAAGTGGCACCATGTATTTTTTAACCTCAGCATCTTTTGATGTGATTACGATTTCGCGGTTACCACGTTTGATACCACCAAATGTAACAACACCATCAATCTCGGTAACAACAGCAGGGTTTGAAGGATTACGTGCTTCGAATAACTCAGTAACACGTGGTAAACCTCCTGTGATATCTCGGGTTTTACCAACCACACGAGGAATCTTAACTAAGATACCACCCGCAGTTAATTCAGCACCCTCTTCAACCACGATATGCGCACCCACTGGTAAGTTGTATTCTTTCTGGGGTGCACCTTTTTTGTCGACCATAATAATGGATGCAATCTTGGTTTTATCTTTACTTTCAATAACTACTTTCTCGCGGTGACCAGTTTGCTCATCACTTTCGTCTTTGTAAGTAATATTCTCGATTAAACTTTCGAACTTAACCTTACCAGGTTGCTCGCAAAGGATTACCGCATTATATGGATCCCAACTACAAATAGCATCTCCTTTGGCAATTTTCTGACCGTCTTTAACAACCAAATGCGCACCGTAAGGAATGTTTATAGCCATGATAGGGTTACGAGTAACCTCATCCAAAATTCTTATCTCACCTTGACGACCTAAAACAGTATCCACTTTCACACCATCTATTACACTCTTCACTGTTCTAATCTCTTCAAATTCTAATATTCCAGCGAATTTAGCAGTCATCTTGCTTTCTGTAGCAATGTTTGATGCCGCACCACCCACGTGGAATGTACGAAGTGTTAACTGTGTACCTGGCTCACCAATTGACTGGGCTGCAATTACACCCACAGAGTCACCTCTCTGAGCTAAGCGGCCTGTAGCCAAGTTTCTTCCATAACATTTTGCACAAACACCAATCTTAGCTTCGCAAGTTAATGCTGAACGAATCTCCATAATTTCAATTGGAGAGGCTTCGATTTTGTGTGCTATTTTCTCAACGATTAATTCGCCTGATTTGCAAAATAATTCTCCCGTTAATGGATCATATACATCATGTAAGCTAGTACGACCTAAAATACGTTCGAATAATGGCTCAACAACTTCTTCATTGTCTTTAAGAGCTGAAATTGGAATACCACGCAGGGTTCCGCAATCTTGCTCGTTAATTACCACATCTTGCGCTACGTCATGTAACCTACGTGTTAAGTAACCCGCATCCGCAGTTTTCAAAGCGGTATCGGCCAAACCTTTACGCGCACCGTGGGTAGAGATAAAGTATTCGATAACGGATAGCCCTTCACGGAAATTAGACAAAATTGGATTCTCGATAATCTCTCCAGTTCCACCCACAAGATTTTTTTGTGGTTTTGCCATCAATCCCCTCATACCACCCAACTGACGAATTTGCTCTTTACTACCACGCGCTCCAGAATCCAACATCATATAAACTGGGTTGAATCCTTGTTGATCTTCGCGTAATTGTTTTAATAACGTATCGGCTAACTTATTGTTAACACGTGTCCAAACGTCAATTACTTGGTTGTAACGCTCGTTGTTTGTGATGAAACCTTGCTCGTAGTTGCTACGAATTTCATCTACTTCAGCTTGCGCAGCATTTACAAATTTTGCTTTTTCATCAGGAATTTTAACATAACTTAAGTTAAAAGATAAACCTCCTTTGAAAGCGGCTTGGTATCCTAATTCTTTGATAGCATCAAGGAATTTAGCACATTTATCCATACCGCAAACAGTAACTACTTCACCAATGATATCACGTAAGTTTTTCTTAGTTAAAATATCGTTGATATATCCAAATTCTTCAGGTACTACTAAGTTGAATAAAATTCTACCCATCGTAGTATCGATGATTTTGCTAACCAATACATCATCTTCCATCACATTCACGCGGCATTTAACGCTAGCATGCATATGCACTCTACCTTCATTGTATGCAATAATTGCTTCTTCTGAAGAATAGAAATGTAAGCCTTCACCTTTGATTGGATATTCTTCGGTGTGTTTACGTTGTTTTGTGATGTAATACAATCCCAAAACCATGTCCTGAGAAGGCACTGCAATAGGAGCACCATTAGCAGGGTTTAAGATATTATGCGGTGCAAGCATCAATAATTGAGCTTCCAAAATAGCTGCATTTCCAAGTGGAACGTGAACAGCCATCTGATCACCGTCAAAATCCGCGTTAAAACCTGTACACACCAAAGGATGTAACTGGATAGCTTTTCCTTCGATTAGTTTTGGTTGAAATGCTTGAATACCTAATCTATGTAGTGTAGGAGCACGGTTAAGTAAAATTGGATGTCCTTTTAAAATGTTTTCTAAAATATCCCAAATTACTGGTTCTTTTCTATCAACTAATTTCTTAGCCGATTTAACAGTTTTAACGATACCACGCTCTAACAATTTACGAATAACAAATGGCTTGAATAACTCAGCAGCCATGTTTTTAGGAATACCACACTCGTGTAATTTCAATTGTGGTCCTACAACGATTACCGAACGACCTGAATAATCAACACGCTTTCCTAATAAGTTTTGACGGAAACGACCTTGTTTACCTTTTAGCATATCGCTTAAAGATTTTAAAGGGCGGTTACCCTCAGTTTTCACAGCACTTACCCTTCTCGTATTATCAAAAAGTGCTTTGATTTCCATCAAACGCTTCAAACGGTTGTTACGGATAATAACACGTCTGTATAAATCGTTCAAATCAGAAGTTGCAAAACGGCCACCTTCTAATGGAACTAAAGGACGCAATTCTGGTGGAATAACCGGAAGGATTTTTACCACCATCCACTCAGGACGGTTTTCGCCACGCTCTTGAGCGTTTCTAAATCCTTCGATTACTTTCAAACGCTTTAAAGCTTCGTTTTTACGTTGTTGGCTGGTTTCGTTGCTAGCCTTGTTACGTAAATCGAATGATAAAGCATCTAAGTCAATTCGAGATAACATGAACCATAAAGCATCACCACCCATTTTAGCGATGAATTTTTTAGGATCGTTATCATCCAACATTTGGTTATCTTTTGGCAACGAATCAAGAATATCTAAGTACTCTTCTTCAGTTAACAAATCATTGATAATAACTCCATCTGAATCTTTAATACCTGGCTGACAAACGATATAACGCTCGTAGTAAACCACCATATCAAGTTTCTTAGTAGGTACGCCTAGTAAGTAACCAATTTTGTTTGGTAATGAACGGAAGTACCAGATATGAGCAACTGGAACGATCAAGTTGATATGTCCCATGCGCTCTCTACGCACTTTCTTTTCAGTAACTTCCACACCACATCTATCGCACACAATGCCTTTGTAGCGAATACGTTTGTATTTACCGCAATGACATTCGTAATCTTTTATCGGGCCAAAAATACGCTCACAGAACAATCCACCCATCTCTGGTTTGAATGATCTGTAGTTGATAGTTTCAGGCTTTGTTACCTCACCAAAAGAACGTTGTAAAGTTGACTCTGGAGAAGCCAAACCAATACGAATTTTGGTAAAGTTACTTTTTAATTTCTGATCTTTTTTTATTGACATTTTTTCAATTTAAGAATGTGAGAATTTGAAAATTTGAAAATGTGTGTACATGAATTTTCATATACAAACATTCACACATTAAATTTATTCTAAGGTTAAATCTAAACCTAAACCTCTTAACTCATGAACCAATACATTGAATGATTCAGGAATACCAGGTTGAGGTAAATTATCGCCTTTAACAATAGCCTCATAAGTTTTAGCTCTACCGATAATATCATCCGACTTAATGGTTAATATTTCTTGTAGAATGTTAGATGCACCGTATGCTTCAAGTGCCCAAACCTCCATCTCACCAAAACGCTGACCTCCAAATTGAGCTTTACCACCCAATGGCTGTTGTGTAATCAATGAGTATGGTCCGATTGAACGTGCATGCATCTTATCATCAACCATGTGACCTAATTTAATCATATAAATTACTCCCACAGTAGTTGGCTGATCGAAACGCTCGCCTGACAATCCATTGTATAAATAAGTCTTACCCCAATCAGGAATACCAGCTTCGCGTGTATACTTTAATACATCATCATCACTCGCACCATCAAAAATTGGTGTAGCAAATTTTACTCCTAATTCTTTAGCTGCCCAACCTAAAACAGTTTCGTAAATCTGTCCTAAGTTCATACGTGAAGGTACACCCAATGGGTTTAATACGATATCTACTGGTGTTCCATCTTCCATAAATGGTAAGTTTTCTTCACGCTCAATACGTGCAACGATACCCTTATTTCCGTGGCGACCAGCCATCTTATCCCCTACTTTCAATTTACGTTTTTGAGCCACATAAACTTTGGCTAATTTCAATATACCAGTTGGTAATTCATCGCCTACACTTACTGCAAACTCTTTGCGTTTAAAAGCAGCTATTTCTTGGTTCAATCTGTTTTTGTAATTACCCAAGATCAAACGAATAATTTCATTTTTCTCAGAGTCAGTTGTCCAATTAGTAGCATTAACATTGGTATAATCAACATCGTTCAAGTTTTTCATAGTGAACTTGGTTCCTTTTGGAATCATTTCTTCACCATAAACATTTAATACACCTTGAGATGTTTTACCTGATAGTATACCAAACAACTTCTCAACTAAAATATCTTTAATTGCTTTTGAATGTTTGTCGTGTTCAGCAGAAAGTTTTGCAATTTTTGTTTTCTCATCTGCACGAGAAGATTTC
>RGVD01000182.1 GCA_010027395.1 Bacteroidota bacterium | reverse complement strand
AACTCTTTCATATATCTGAAGAATAAAGTCAAAATCAATGTTCTGATATGACTTCCATCCACGTCCGCATCCGTCATGATGATGATTTTATGGTAACGAAGTTTATCCAAGTTTAAAGCTTTGGCATCTTCTTGTGTTCCAATAGTAACACCTAAGCCTGTAAACATATTCTTGATTTCTTCATTCTCATAAATCTTATGTTCCATGGCTTTTTCCACGTTCAAGATTTTACCACGCAGCGGCAGAATGGCTTGGAATACTCGGTTACGGCCTTGTTTAGCTGTTCCACCAGCCGAATCTCCCTCTACAAGATATATCTCACAAAGTGCTGGATCTGTTTCTTGACAATCCGCTAATTTACCCGGTAAGCCGCTACCAGTCATAGCACCTTTGCGTTGCACCATATCACGGGCTTTCTTAGCAGCGTGACGAGCAGTAGCTGCGAGGATTACCTTTTGCACAATCATCTTAGCTTCACGAGGATTTTCTTCCAAGTAATTATTTAGCATTTCTCCTACACAAATGTCAACTGCTCCTGTAACATCACTGTTACCTAATTTGGTTTTGGTTTGACCTTCAAATTGAGGCTCTTGTACTTTTACAGAAATAACGCCTGTTAAACCTTCTCTAAAATCGTCACCTGCTATTTCAAATTTCAGGTTTTTAAACATGCCTTCTTTTTCAGCATATGATTTTAAAGTACGTGTCAAGGCCCTGCGGAAACCCGCAACGTGTGTTCCACCTTCAATTGTATTGATGTTATTTACATAAGAGTGTAAGTTCTCTGCATAACCTGTATTGTAAGTCATCGCAATCTCTACTGGCACTCCATTTTTTTCACCTTCTACGTAGATAGGCTCTGGAATCATTTTTTCACGGGTGCCATCTAAGTAGTTAACAAACTCTTTCAGACCACCTTCGCTGAAAAACGTTTCTTCTCTAATTTCTTCATTGCCATCTTCAAGACGAGTGTCTCTGAGTGTAATGCTAATACCTCTGTTTAGATATGATAATTCCCTCATACGAGAAGCCAGGGTATCGTATTTATAATCACCTGTGGTGAAAATGCTCGTATCTGGTTCAAAATAAATGGTTGTTCCATTTCTTTCGCTTTCGCCTATCTCTTTTACATCATACAATGGTTTGCCACAACTGTATTCTTGTTGCCAAATTTTGCCATCGCGGTATACTGTTGCTCTTAACAAGGTTGAAAGTGCGTTAACACAACTAACACCCACACCATGCAAACCACCTGAAACTTTGTAAGTATCTTTATCAAATTTACCACCTGCATGAAGAATGCCCGTAGGGATACCTCTACCATCATCCACCACAGTGATGGAGTTTCCTGGGTTTATGGTTACTGTTATGTTTTTACAGTAGCCTGCTAATGCCTCATCAATTGAATTATCTACTACCTCGTAAACCAAATGGTGAAGTCCTCTTGCCCCAATGTCTCCAATGTACATGGCAGGCCTTTTTCTCACTGCTTCCAAGCCTTCTAACACCTGAATGTTATTGGCGTCATAATTCTGTCTACTTTCTGTTGCGTCTGTGCTCATTTTATAGGTTATAAAAATAAAGGGTAAAAATAGTCTTATGGCCTTGTTTTACCTAATTGTTAAGTAGATATTTCCTATATGTTTTTCCACATTTTTTACGCACTTTTTTAAGTGGCTTATTATGAATAGCCAAATAATAGTGATCTCTAAAAAGAATTACATTAGTGAACATGTTGTCTTTAGGTAAACAACGACAGAAAATCCGGAAGTTTTTGAAAGTAAATTTTAGAATCTGTATGAATTTTTTTGATCGATAGTTAGGCTAGTGTCCTTCTTAAATCCCTATCCACATCACGAGATTTGATGCTTTCTCGTTTATCGAATTCTTTCTTTCCTTGTCCCACGGCTATTTCAAGTTTTACGAAACCCCTGTCAGAAATATAAAGTTTTAAAGGAACAATGGCAAAACCTTTCTCTGAGGCTTTGTTTTTAAGTTTGCGTAGTTCTAGTTTTTTTAACAGAAGTTTTCTAACGCCAAAAGGCTCGTGGTTGTAATGCCCACCTTGTTTCCAAATGCCCACATTCATGCCTTTTATATACAATTCTGTTTTATCACCTTCTTGTTTAACAAAACAAAATGCGTCACTTATATTGGCATTTCCATCCCTAATTGATTTTACCTCAGTACCACTAAGAACAATGCCTGCATTGTATTTGGTATGCAGTTGGTATTCAAAGCTGGCTTTTTTGTTAATAATGTGAATCTTTTTTTGATCTGCCATCTTACACGCTTAGTGAATTGAATATCTGATTTATCTTTACTTTTTTTAAAATTTTTTGACCTTGTCTGCCTACTGCAATCAATCGTTCCCCCACTTTAGCTTCATAAGAACAAATAATTTCGTTCTTTGAAATGCTTTCAACCCTAGCGGTAAAAATTACTTGACTGTTAATGAGTGCTGGGCTTTGGTGTTCAATACTTAAAAAGGTACCAATTCCCTCCTCATCATCCTCTTTCATTTCTAGCACAAACAACCTACAGCACCATTCAACATCTCTTCCAAGTGCAAAGGTAGCATAAACGGGGTGAACTTCTCCACTATCAAAATTGGCCGTATCAGTCTCACCAACTATTTTAGCAAAAGTTTTTTTATCGCCAACTTTAAATAGGTTTTTCATACTGCGAATAAAATATTTTCAAAAGAGTTTATTCTATTTTTAATATTTTTACTAATCTTGACGAATCCTAGAAACAATGTTTGTAAGCGGTTTTACCATAGCTCGTAACGTAATTAAGTACGATTACCCAATTAGAGAAGCCATACTTTCGATACTACCTATAGTAGACGAGATGATAGTGCTTGTGGGTGATAGCGAGGATGATACTGAGAATTATATTCGTTCAATTGATAACCCCAAGATAAAAATTTTCAATTCTGTTTGGGATGATAAATTGAGGGAGGGTGGGAGAGTGCTTGCAGACGAAACCAACAAGGCATTTTCCAAAATCAACCCTAAGGCAGATTGGGCTTTTTACATTCAGGCAGATGAATGTGTTCATGAAAAATATCATGATATCATAAAACAAGCCTTATTCAAATTCAGACAAAATAAGAGTATTGATGGAATGCTATTTAATTATACTCATTTTTACGGAAGTTATGATTATGTGGCCACTTCCCGGAGTTTTTATAAAAAGGAGATTAGGATTATTAGAAATGATAAGAACATAATTTCACATGGAGATGCCCAAGGTTTCAGGTTTCGCAATGGGAGTAAATTACATGTGAAACAAGTAGATGCCAATATTTTTCATTACGGATGGGTAAAACACCCTATGAAGATGACTGAAAAGATCAAAGGTTTTCACAAAATGTGGCATTCGGATGATTGGATTGAAAGTCAACAAAACTTAAACAATGATTGGGATTATAATTTGGTGGAAAAGGCCGAAAGATATTCTGAAACTCACCCCGCTGTTATTCTTGAGAGAATCAAACTGAAAAATTGGAATTTTGAATTTAACCAAAGTAAAGTGAAGGTAAGTTTTAAAAATAAATTCATTTATTTTATTGAGAAATATTTAGGATATAGTATAGCCGAATATAAAAATTATATATTGCTCAAATGAAATGGCTGAATCCATATCAAGATAGGTTGCTTATCTTTTTTTCATGTCTGTTAATTGCAGGCATTTTTCTAATTGATTCTGCTCGTTCCCCTGCTAGCATAAGTATGATTGGATTGGCCTTGACGGCTATAATTACCCTAAATCTTAAACATGCAAAAACCAAATTATTATCTCGTAAAGATTTGCTTGTTCTTTCTGGTTTGTTTTTGTTCTTACTGCCTTCATTATTTTATTCAAATAACTTTGATTATCTATTTGAGCGACTGCAAATTCAATTACCATTTTTAGTTCTGCCATTAGCATTTATCTTTTTTAAGCCTCTTAGCAATAGGCAGTTTATGTTGATTTATTATTTTTTTTTATTGGGTGTATTTATCATATCATTAGATGCCTTTATCAACTATGTTAATAACAGTGAAATAATTAATCAGATGTATTTACAAAGTCAAGTTATGCCTACCATTGTTAGTCATCATCCTACTTTTAGCATTATGATTGCTTTTGCCATTTATGTTGCTTATTATCTATACAAACACCAATTTTATGCTTTTAATAAAAATGAAAGATATTTGATTGCCTCTATAGGTATACTACTATTTACTTTTTTGCATATTTTCTCGGTTCGAAGTGGCTTACTAGCTATTTATGTATTAATATTAATTGAGTTTTATAAATTCATATTTATCAAAAAGCAATATAAAACAGGTGTTTTAAGTTTGTTTTTTTCTCTGTTGATTGGTTTTACTACTTTTTTACTTTCTCCAACTATTAGAAATAAAGTTGAAAATACTCGAAATGATATTTCAAGCACTGAAAATGGCAATATTAATAATCAATCTTTAGGTAGTAGGGTGGCTTCATGCCGCATCGCTATTGCCATTACAGATAGTACCTCATGGCTAATGGGCAGCGGCTTGGGAGATTTGCAAGATTTGAGTGATTATATGTGGACTACAAAGTATCCTGAGGTAACAAAGAAGATTATTCCGCACAATCAATTTTTATTTTACTTAGCCGCAACTGGTATTATTGGATTATTGCTGTTTATATTTTGCTTGCTTTTTCCTTTGCTTTATCATAGTAATTTTAAGCACCCTTTACTAAGCGTGCACTATATCATCATGTTAATTGCCTTAATGTTTGAAGCCTTTTTTCAGACTCAATTGGGTGTAGCCTACTGCTTAATATTTATTCTTTTGCCGCTGAATCAAACGGCCACCTGGCAAAATGATTAGTTGTTTTAATTTATTAAAAATCCCAATTTTTTGAAGCGATGTTTAATCGAATGCCCAGAGAAATGTAGGCAGATTCATTTTCAAATTCTTTTAACACACTAGTGGTTTTTCTAAAAGTAAATTTCGCATCCAAAAATAAATTGTGTTTGGGCATATAGCTGCAAGTTAAATCGAGTAAATATAAATTTGTCAATACTCCTTGGCCAATCACTACGCCATATTCTCTTGGTGGTTTACTTGTAACATAACTCAAGCCAATAT
>RGVD01000181.1 GCA_010027395.1 Bacteroidota bacterium | reverse complement strand
CCCTGCAAATTTGCAGGGCTTTTTTGTAACATTTCAATTATTATTAGTGCCTTTAGATTATAGTTTCTAAAATTTCATTCACCTTTTCACGTCAATTTATTTCTTTTTCTTGACTTCCAGCGGCAATGGGAAATTTCTTGCACGCATCAACGCATCAATTTTAGGATCACGGCCTCTAAATTTCCTATAAGCCACTTCTTGATCAACTGTATTTCCTATGCTAAACACATTGTCATACATTCTTTTTGCCACTGCTTTATCGTAAGGTCCTTTTGCTTCAGTAAAAGCTTCGTAAGCATCGGCACTTATTACATCAGCCCACAAATAGCTGTAGTAGCCCGCAGCATAATCATCACCCGAGAAAATATGCCCGAATTGTGGAATGCGATGGCGCATCACAATTTCAGAAGGCATTTGTAGTTTTGTTAAGGTTTCCTTTTCAAATGCTTTAGGATTAATAGGAGCTTCACCTGCTAAATGCAGTTTCATATCTACCAGCGAACTAGAAAGGGTTTCAACAGAAGAAAATCCTTCGTTGAAAGTAGCTGCTTTATCAATTCGTTCTACCAAACTTTGTGGAATGGGTTCATTGGTTTTGTAATGTAGTGCAAATTGCTTCAATACTTCTGGTGTTGCCAACCAACGCTCTAGTATTTGTGAAGGAAACTCAACATAATCGCGGGCTACCGAAGTGCCAGAAAGACTAGGGTATGTAACATCTGAGCATAGGCCATGTAAGGCATGTCCAAACTCATGAAACAAAGTGCTGGCATCTTCCCAAGAAATCAACAAAGGTTCATCTTCAGCACCTTTTATAAAATTGCAATTATTTGAAACGATGGTTAATACTTCGCCATCCAATTTAGATTGGTCTCTGTAGGCATTCATCCATGCTCCTGAGCGCTTACCAGCGCGGGCATAAGGATCGAAATACCATAAGCCAATCGCTTTACCTGTAGTTTTGTTTGACACTTCCCATACACGCACATCAGGGTGATAAACGGGTACATCAAGCACTTGCTTAAACGATAGATTGAATAACTCTCCAGCTACCCAAAACATACCCTCTCTCAATTTCTCCAATTGTAGGTATTGTTTCACTTCATTTTGATCGAGGTCGTATCTGGCTTTTCTTACTTTTTCAGCATAGTAGCGATAATCCCAAGGCGCAATTTTGAAATTAGCACCTTCGCTTTGCACCATTTGTTGCATACTTGCCACATCATTTTTTACTTGCGCAATTGCAGGTCTCCAAACCGCTTCCATCAGAGCAATGGTGCGATCTGGATTTTTTGCCATCGTGTTTGATAAACTCCAATGAGCAAAAGTTGGAAAGCCTAGTAGCTTGGCTTTTTGGGCACGCAATTTTAGTATTTGTACCAATGTGGAATTATTATCATTGGCGTTGCCATTGTCTCCACGCTTAACAAATATTTCCCAAGCCTTTTGTCTTAAATCCCTGCGATTTGAAAAAGTTAAAAATGGTTCAATAGAAGAACGGGTATTTGAAATTACACCCATCACAGAAAGATTTCTTTCTTTTGCTTGGGCCATAGCAGCTGCTTTTATTTCAGATGGCAATCCATCGAAATCAGCTTCGCTTTTTAACTCAACATATTGGTTGTGTTCTTCAGCTAATAAGTTTTGGCTAAATTTGGTGAATAAGCCTGCAAGCTTTTGGTTGATGGCACTTATTTTTTCCTTACTTGCTAGATCCGCCTTGGCACCCTCACGAACAAAATTGGTATAATACAACCAAACCAACCTTTGCTGTTCGGCATTTAGTTTTTTAGTATTGGGCGAAAGGTAGATTTTTTCGATGCGCTGAAATAATTTCTTATTTTGGAATACTTTATTCGACACAGCATAGATTTCAGGGGTCATTTCAGTTTCAATAGGCTCAAATTCTGAACTATTCATATTGCTTGAATATATACCAAAAACTGCCATAACCCTTGATAAGGCTTTGCCAGAACGCTCAAGAGAAGCAATTGTATTCTCAAAATTAGCTGCTTGAGGGTTGTTGGCAATCGCATCACATTCAACCAATTTTTCTTTAATAGCTGCCTCTATAGCTGGCTTAATTTCAGAGATTTTATATTCATTAAAAGCTGGCACTCCACCATAAGGTCCCGACCATTTTTTTAATAGAGGATTATCGCTCGTGCTTTGCGCAGTGGCAGTTATTAAACTTGTGCTTATCATTAAGGCTGTGATAATTTTTTTCATGAAATAAAACTTAAGAAGACAAATATAGGCAATTCGAATTGTGAGAAAAGTTAAGTATTTTTAACTTTTATTAGTCTAGCAAGATATTGTCGATTAACCTAACAGGTCCGCAATGAACAGCAGCTAAAGCTACAGCCTTTGTGTTTGAATTTTCAATTGGTTCCAAATTAATAGCATTAGCCACATCCAAGTATTCAATAGTTAATAGGCCACTTGAAGTAATAATTTCCTTGGCTTCATCAATTAATCGGGGTAAATCCTTTTGACCAAATCCCGTCTTGATATGTTCTAAGGCTTTATAGATTAATAATGCATCTGCTTTTTGAGTTTCGTTAAGTCGCAAGTTTCTGCTGCTCATTGCCAAGCCACTTGTCTCGCGCTGAATAGGACAAATGTGCAATTCAATCTCAGGAAATTTTCTTTTTATCAACTCAGCCACGACAATGCATTGCTGATAATCTTTTTGACCAAAAAAACTTTTATGAGGTTTGACAATATCAAATAGACGGGCTACTACGGTTATAACACCATCAAAATGCCCTGGTCTATGCAAACCTTCAAACAACTTCAGGACTTGCCCATAATCCTCTTCATTTTTTTGCAAGCCATTCGGGTACATTTGTTCAACACTTGGGAGAAACAGCACATCACAACCATTTTCAAGCAATAGCTTCAGGTCATTCTCAATTAAGCGAGGGTAATTTTCTAAATCACTTGCATTGTTAAACTGTGTAGGGTTCACAAAAATGCTGCAAACAGTTATATCACAGATTTTTTTAGATTGTTCAATCAGTGAAATATGCCCTTGATGCAGGGCACCCATAGTAGGAACAAAACCAATTGTTTTTGTAGGCTTAATCTCTCGAATATAGGCACTTAAATCGTTAACGGTCGTAAAGCTTATCACAATTAGGCTTGATTAGTAGGGTATTGTATGTTTAATTTAAGATTTTTTTGGCAAATATTAAACATTCCGTTAACATTTCGTAAATTTGTAGCCCAAATAATTTATTATGGCCAGAAAAAAAGTATTGTTCATTTCCTCAGAGATGACTCCTTTTCTTCAAGTGACTAATGTAGGTGACCTAGCGCGTAGGTTGCCACAAGCCATTCAGGAAAAAGACAATGAAATTAGAGTGTTGATGCCAAGATTCGGCTGTATTAACGAAAGACGCAACCGACTTCACGAAGTGGTAAGGCTATCTGGAATTAATATTACCATTGACGACAACGATAACCCTCTGACTATTAAAGTAGCATCTCTTCAAGAAGCAAAAATGCAAGTTTATTTCTTGGACAATGAAGACTATTTTCACCGCAAGTTCGTTTACACTGACGAGAAAAATGCTTTCTTCAATGACAATGACGAGAGAACGATTTTCTTTTGTAAAGGTGCTTTAGAAACAGTTAAAAAACTAGGTTGGCAACCGGATATCATCCACTGTCAAGGATGGATGACGAGTTTAATACCTCTTTACTTGAAAACCATATACAAAGACGAGCCCGTTTTCAGAAATGCAAAAGTGGTTTATTCTGTTTTCGAAAATCAATTTGAAGAGAATTTAGGTAAAGACTTTGCTCGTAAAGCTAGTTTGAATACCATCGATTCAAAGCAAGTGGTTTCTTTAGGTAAATCTGATAGTGCAGGATTATATATTACAGGTATCACTCACGCTGATGCTGTAGTAAAAGCAAGTGCTGATCAAAAAGGCAAAATTATATTGGAGCACAACGATAGTGAGCAGTATGCAGATGCTTATATTGAACTATATGATACTTTACTTCAAAGACAAAATTAATAAGCTATCTTTTTTAGGTTTACTTCTCTTATTCATTACCCAAACGTCTTGTAAAAAAGATATTGATACCGCAGGGTACAATATCATTGGCCAAGGAAAAGACTTGAATGTGATATATACTGATACCTTTTTGGTGGAAGCTTATACAGTTCAAATGGACACATTGGCCACACACCGCCAATCTTACTATATGCTTGGTGCTATGAATGATGCAGAATTTGGTACCACCAAAGCACACATTATTACTCAATTTAATTTGCCTAACGGATTTTCTACTTTTTCTTTTGGAGGTGCCAGTGCTAAAATAGATTCTGTAGTGCTTCAATTGCCTTTTGCAACAAGCACTAGTTATTACGGAAATATTGGAACTACTCAAGATATTCAAGTACTGCGATTAACAGACACTCTATCTTTTGACTCGATTTACTACTGTACAAGAGTTCCCAAGTTTTATGACGACCCTAACTATACTACCCTATGGTCTAATAAATTCAATTTTACAGATAGCTTAACATTTAAATTGGGTTCAACTACTGAAACAATTGTTCCTCATGTCAGAATTAAGATGAATGACAACTATAAGGATTTATTCAAAACCCTAGATGTTAATGGTAAATTGAACTCAAACGATTTCAAAAAACAATTTAATGGTTTATATATTAAATCCGTAGGAAATCCGATGAGTAATGAAGGCTGCATAAGCTATATAAACTTATATGCAAATTCAATCAACACCCAAGCGGGTATTGCAGTGTACTATAATGATTCATTAAAGGTTGTTTTTCCTATAAACTACGGGGCAGAATCAAGATATAATCAATTCGAACACTCTGATTTCCCCCATAAACTTCAAGTATTGGTACCCAAGGATAGCATAAAAATTGTTAACGGAATACCAGATACTTCTGCTGTATATGTTCAAGGAGCTGCAGGCACCAAAATTAGAATAAATCTTCCTTCCATTTTCGAATTATTGAAAGCACATCCAAATGTTTTGATAAATGGAGCAGAACTTGTTGTTCCAATTGTTGATGGAACAGATGCGGGTAATTATTCAACACCCACTCAACTATTTCTTACATCTTCTGATTCACTTGGACGAAATACCTATTTGTA
>RGVD01000019.1 GCA_010027395.1 Bacteroidota bacterium | reverse complement strand
TTCTAATGCATATTTATTAATAATAGATTCGAATTTTAAGGCAAATCTCTTACCACTTCCTAAAGTGTTTTTACTTTCAATAAAACTCACAATATGCTCAATGGCTCTTTGCGCTCGTGGGGTATAAAACACCTGCATTATGACTTATATTTTTTGAATACTTCGTCAGAAGATATCAAATGTAAATCTTCTTCATCTTCACTTAAAAATGCTCGCAAATCTGCTTTATTAATGGTCTCGCCATAAGGCATAGCGACATCTTCAACACGTAAAGATTTATGCTTTGTTACATACGGCAGTTTCTCTAACATGTCATCAAATTGTTTCGCATGTTCTTCTGTATCAATTTCAACTGTACGGATAATCATAATACGAATATAAAAATTATTATACTTTTTGTAACTTAGTTTTCAAACTCTTTATTATTTAAAATCCGATTCTAACGCTATAACTAGGTTGAGCCTGAGGATTTAAATCCATTTTATCAGTATTTCAACATGCGCTGAGCTAACATGTCGAACAGCAGGGTTTTGAAACAGAGAAAAAAATGAAAATAGTAAGTAGTTCTTTTCTTGATTTACAAAAAAATCCCCCACCTTCTTTTGAAGATGAGGGATTGTATATATTCATGTGCCCCCACATCGGGCTGGTTAATTGTGGCGTTTGAAGACTATCCCTAAATCCCTTTCCTTAGGAAAGGGACTTTACATCCCCCTGCCCCCTTCAAAGGGGGAAGGCTGCCGCACTTTGCCGAAGGATCGTTGAGTGGAGTCGAAACGTTACTTCGACTCCGCTCAGTAACCGTTTTGGTAAGCTCAGTAAGCGTTTCTTTCTAGCTACATCCCGTAGTTGTGCCACATGTCATGCATGTATAACAAGTGCCTGCTCTCATGGTCATGTTGCCACAATTTATGCAACTTGGTGCTGAATTATCACCAAACAGATTACCTGATTTAGGTTTTATGATGCTGCTTTCAGCTTTTGCCATTGGTTGAACTGGCAAATCAGTTTTCACTGTTTCGGTTCTAGTAAAACCAATAGGTGCAGGTGCTACAAGCTCTGAAGCTTGCGGTGCAATTACTACTTCTTGCATTGGTTGTGGAGCAACTATAGTAACTAAGTTGTTTAACTTACCTTGGTTCACTGCCAAGTGGCTACGTTGTGTTTCAGTTGGAGGAATTTGAACAAACTCTTCAATACCTAAGTATTCGAAACCTAACATACGGAACATATAATCAATAATAGAGGTTGCGCTCTTAATATTATCATGTCCTGATACCATACCTGCTGGCTCAAAACGAGTAAAGGTAAATTTATCTACGTATTCGCTCAAAGGCACACCATATTGTAATCCTAATGATACTGCTATTGAGAAGCAGTTCATCAAACTACGAAGGGTTGCACCTTCTTTGTGCAAGTCAACAAAGATTTCACCCAAAGTTCCATCTTCGTATTCTCCTGTGCGCACAAATATGGTTTGTCCGCCTACAGTGGCTTTTTGTGTAAATCCACCACGTTTTCCAGGCAGGGTTTTGCGAGCTACGATACCTGCTAATTTATGTTTGAAAGTAGTATCTGCAGTTGCATTTAAGATAGCTGTAGCAGCATCAAGCACCTGCTCAGGGGTTAATTCACCCACTGGTTTTAATGCATCATTACCCAACACGCTTTCTACTACTTCTTGCATTTCTTCTTCATCCACAGTATCAGATTTGTTAGATAGTGGCTGGCTTAGTTTGCAACCATCGCGGTATAAGGCGTTGGCTTTAGTACCTAGTTTCCAGCTTAACATGTAACAATCTTTAATTTCATCCACAGTAGCCTCATTTGGCAAGTTGATGGTTTTAGAGATAGCACCTGATAAGAAAGGTTGGGCAGCAGCCATCATACGGATATGACCTTGTGCTGCAATATACCTTTGACCGATTTGACCACATTTGTTTGCGCAATCAAATACAGGTAAATGTTCTTCTTTTAATAGAGGGGCGCCCTCTACAGTCATTGTACCGCAGATGTAAACATTTGCCTCTTCGATTTCTTTTTTAGTGAAACCTAATTTGCGCAACATGTTAAAATTTGGTTTGTTGTACTCATCAGCCGAAATACCCAATCGAGCCATGGTTTCTTCACCCAATGTCCATTGGTTGAAAGCAAATCCAATTTCGAAACTGCCAGCGGCAGCTTTGTTTATTTTTTCGATATCTGATTCATTCAAACCGTTAAACAATAAGCTTTCAGGATTGATATGTGGTGCACCATTTAAGGTAGCATGACCAGTGGCATATTTGATGATGGCATCTCTTTCGCTCTCGCTGTAGCCTAAGTTTTTCAGAGCAGAAGGCACAGAAGAGTTGATGATTTTGAAATATCCACCACCTGATAATTTTTTAAATTTAACTAATGCAAAATCAGGCTCGATACCAGTTGTATCGCAATCCATTACTAAACCAATTGTTCCAGTTGGAGCAATTACTGTAGCTTGGGCATTGCGGTATCCGTATTCTTCACCCATTTGCACTGCTTTGTCCCAGGCGCTTGTAGCAGCAGTTAACAAATAATCAGGGCAATATTTAGGGTCGATTCCTACTGGTTTCACAGATAAACCTTCGTATGCATCAGTGGCGTTATAAGCTGCATAACGGTGGTTACGCATTACGCGCATCATGTGTTTTTTGTTTTCTTCAAAACGAGCGAATGGTCCAAGGTATTTGGCCATTTCAGATGAAGTTTGGTAAGCCACGCCATTCAATACAGCAGTGATAGCGCCACAAATAGCAAATGCTTTTGGTGAATCATAAGGAATACCAGCCACCATCAACATGCTGCCTAAGTTGGCATAACCTAAACCTAATGTTCTGTAGTCGTATGATAATTGAGCTACCTCTTGTGAAGGGAACTGTGCCATCAATACAGATACTTCCAATACAATGGTCCAAAGGCGAGATGATTGCTCAAAACCTTTCACATCAAATTCTAATGTATCAACATTGAAAAACTTCATCAAGTTTAATGAAGCCAAGTTACAAGCTGTATTATCCAAGAACATGTACTCGCTACAAGGGTTAGATGCATTGATGCGTCCACCTTCAGGGCAAGTATGCCATTCATTAATAGTAGTGTCATATTGTACACCTGGATCAGCACAAGCCCAGGCAGCTTCACCAATTTTATCCCATAGGTCTTGTGCAGGGATTGTTTTCATGACACGACCATCGGTACGTGCAGTTAAGTTCCAATCTTTGCCTTGCTCTAATGCTTCAAAAAATTCTTGCGGTATACGAACAGAGTTGTTCGAGTTTTGACCCGAAACAGTTGCATAAGCTTCACCTTCATAGTCGCTAGCATATCCTGCAGCTATCAGGGCTGCTACTTTTTTCTCTTCGCCTTTTTTCCAATCAATAAATTCAAGTATTTCTGGGTGGTCTAAATCTAAACACACCATTTTAGCAGCACGTCTAGTTGTTCCACCTGATTTGATGGCACCTGCTGCACGGTCGCCAATTTTCAAGAAACTCATCAATCCTGATGAACTTCCGCCACCGCTTAATTTTTCAGCTGCACCACGAATACGACTAAAGTTTGTTCCAACACCTGAGCCATATTTAAAGATACGTGCTTCACGTACCCACAAGTCCATGATGCCACCTTCATTTACTAAATCATCATCCACCGATAGAATGAAGCAAGCATGAGGTTGAGGTCTTTCATATGCTGAAGTAGATTTTTTTAATTTTCCATCTTTAGCATCTACATAATAATGTCCTTGAGGTTTGCCCGTAATACCATATGAGCTATGTAAACCGGTATTAAACCACTGAGGTGAATTAGGCGCAGCATATTGTCCCATAATCATATACACCATTTCTTCGTAGAAAATCTGCGCATCCTCACGGGTATCAAAATAGCCATAGTTTTCGCCCCATTGCATCCAGCAATGAGCCATACGGTGGGCTACTTGTTTTAAACTTGTCTCACGGCCTGTGGTTCCATCAGGTTGAGGCACACCAGCTTTACGAAAGTATTTTTGCGCCAATACGTCTGTTGCCACTTGGCTCCAGAAATTTGGAACTTCAACATCCTTCATTTCAAATACCACACTTCCATTAGGGTTTTTGATAACGGATGTGCGATAGTCGTACTCAAACATATCATACGGACTGATGCCTTCTTTTGTAAAGTAGCGTTCTACTTTAAGGCCTTTTTGATCGGTGGTTTTTTTTGTGCCTTTGCTCATGGTTGTTAATGGAACTAATTTGTTAAATACTTTGTTTTATACTTTTAATGTTTTTTTCTCTTAAAACCCTATTAAATCAATTTAAGCTAATGTTTATGTTTTGTAAATATTGGCCTAAAAAATCTTAGGGAGTTTTAATCCAAAAGTGAGTGTATTTGGCTTCTATTTCAAAAAGGGATTTCCACACAGATATATGTGGATACTAGATTTTCTATTAGGCTGTAAAGCGTCACGCTGTTTATAATATAAGTTATTCACAAACCACTCCTTATCCACAGCGACTTGGCAGCCCGTAACAATTTGTTAAGAATCAAACCCTTGTATCTTTTTGACTACACATTACCTTGCAAATTTTCTCTTAAGTCGCGATGCATTAAAATTTAAAAATAACGAGTTTTTTATAGCTAGTTTTAGTGGCTTGAGGAGATAAATTGGCCAGATGGTCATTACCAAAATATCAAATCCTTATTGAACTAAAAACTATATTCGCCCAAATTTTAAAAAAATGACTAAAGGACCTATTTCAAATTTTATTGAAACACACTATAAGCACTTTAATGCTGCTGCTTTGGTAGATGCTGCCAAAGGATATGAAACGCACTTAACCGAGGGTGGTAAAATGATGGTAACCCTTGCGGGTGCTATGAGCACTGCTGAGTTAGGAAAATCGTTAGCTGAAATGATTCGCCAAGGTAAGGTGGATATTATAAGCTGCACTGGCGCCAACCTTGAAGAAGATATCATGAACCTTGTGGCTCATAGCCACTACAAGCGTGTTCCAAACTACCGTGATTTGTCGCCACAAGAAGAATGGGATTTATTGGAAAACCATTATAACCGTGTAACAGATACTTGCATTCCTGAAGAAGAGGCATTCCGTAGGTTGCAAAAACATATTCATAAAATATGGAAAGATGCTGATACTGCAGGAGAGCGATACTTCCCACATGAATACATGTACAAAATATTGTTGAGTGGTGAACTTGAACAATACTATGAAATTGATCCTAAAAACTCTTGGATGTTGGCAGCTGCTCAGCACAATCTTCCTATTGTAGTTCCGGGTTGGGAGGACAGTACGATGGGTAATATTTTTGCCTCGTATGTGATCAAAAATGAAATCAAAGCTAGCACCATGAAGAGTGGTATTGAATACATGGCTTGGTTGGCTGATTGGTACACAAAAAATAGCAG
This sequence comes from Bacteroidota bacterium, assembly GCA_010027395.1. GTDB lineage: Bacteria > Bacteroidota > Bacteroidia > UKL13-3 > UKL13-3 > RGVD01. The sequence goes on along the minus strand of RGVD01000019.1, from coordinate 15,282 downwards.
TGGTAAGGGCGTAGGTTTCTTTCAAATAGGAGGTGGTATTGCAGGTGATTTCCCTATTTGTGTTGTACCTATGTTGTATCAAGATATGGAAATGCATGACGTACCTTTCTGGGGCTACTTCTGTCAGATTTCAGATTCAACCACCAGTTATGGATCATATTCAGGTGCTGTGCCTAATGAGAAAATCACTTGGGGTAAATTAGACATACATACACCAAAATTTATTGTTGAGAGTGATGCTACTATTGTTGCACCATTGATGTTTGCTTGGATTTTAGGTTGGTAATATTACTTATTTATAAAATACAAAGGCTGCCTTAGGGCAGCCTTTTTTGTATGATTTTATAGCAAGATTTGCTGATTTTTCTCTATTCAATAATCATTAGAAGATTTGTGGAAAATACTTCAGGAATTAAGCAAGTAAATTGATTAATTTAATGAATAACTCAGAAGGTAATAATTATGAAATATTTTGATACATCGATTTTATCTCATCCCCATATTTTTGCTCAATTACTTTTCTCTTCGTTTTTTGTGTTGGAGTCATTTCACCAGCTTCAAGCGTAAATGGTCTGCGTTTGATGATAAATGCTTTAACCCTTTCAAACTTGCCTAATTGATTGGCTAGATGATTCATATCTTCTGAAATCCAGTTGTGAACATGCTCTTCTGTAATAAATTCTTCAGGGTGCGAGAAGTAAGCATCATCCATGTTAAAGGTCTCTTTTAACTCTTCGCGCGAAGGAACAACAATAGCGGTAACATATTCTTGTTTATCGCCAATTAAGAATATTTGCTCTATTTTATTTGATTTTAAATAGGTGTTTTCAATAGGAGTAGGATAGATGTTTTTTCCAAATGAATTCACCAAAATATTCTTGATTCTGTCTGTTATTTTCAAATAACCTTTATAGAATTTTCCTACGTCACCTGTATGAAACCATCCATCTGCATCAAAAGCCAATGCTGTTTCATCTGGAAGGTTCCAATATCCTTTAAATACATTTAAACCTCTTACCAAAATTTCTCCTTCCGGTGATTCAAAATCTGGCTTGTAATCGTAATATGATTGAATGGTGTATATCTCTTTGGTTTCAGGGTTTTGAATAGCAACTTCGTTTCCTTTGCTAATTCGCCCTACGCTGCCCCACACTTGTCTGTGTACCTCGTTAGAACTTAGGAATGGAGAAGTTTCCGTTAAGCCATATCCTTCAATTACTAATATATCTAGGTTGGCAAAAAATTCACCTACATGCTGCGGCAAAGCACCACCTCCACTTACCATAACGGTCATTCTTCCACCTAGTCTTTCTTTAATTTGAGTATAAACCAATTTCTCAGCCAATTTGAATTGCAGTTGCAACCATAAGCCAAGTGATTTACCCTCCTCTTTTTTAATTCTTCTTTGTTCACCCACATTTAAGGCCCAATTGAAAATTTTCAATTTGTAACCACCAGATGCAGTAGCGCTCTTACGAACTCGCTCTTCTATTCTTTCAAGCAAACGAGGAACCGTAAGAATAGCAGTAGGTTTCACCTCTTGTATGTTGGAAGTTAAAGCTTCAAGACTTTGAGCGAAGGCTATTTTAAAACCTACATAAGTACTCAAGTAATAGGTGCACGTTCTCTCATACACATGACACAAAGGTAGAAATGAAAGGAAAATAAAGTCCTTACTTACAATCGGCAAAAGGTTTACAGCCATGACCAAGTTGGCCATAAAATTACCATGCGAAAGCATTACTCCTTTGGGCTTTCCTGTGGTTCCAGATGTATAAAGCAAACAAGCTAAATCCTCATAACCTACTTTTTCAAGTTCCGCTTCTATCAAGTTTTTATTTTCAGCATATAACTTTTTACCTTCATCAATCATGTTGTGGTACGTAAAAGTATCGCTGGTTTTGGCATCATAAGCTGCTATAACCAATTCTAAATTTGGACAATTGGCTTTTATCTTATTGATTTTTCGGAGTAAGAATGGAGTTCCTACTAAAATACACTTGGCTCCCGAATCGTTTATAATGTATTCAATGTCTGGTTCGCCTAATGTTGGGTAAATGGAAACATTCACTACACCTAACTGCATTAAAGCCTGGTCGAAGCAAATGTACTCCGGGCAGTTTTCAATCAATAAAGCTGCTTTGTCTCCTCTTCTAAAACCTTTGCTATACAGCAGGGCTGAAATAGAATTGACTTGCTCAAAAACTGAGCTATAAGTAATCTCTTCATAACGGTCATTTTTCTTTACCATCATGTAAACATCGCTAGGTTTGTTAATCTCTGTGGCCGTGTGGCGTAAAAAATAATGTAGCGATTTAAACTTGCTATATTCCTTTATAATCTCCTCGTGCATGAAAATTTAACTTTAATTTAAAATGCGAAGAAAGAATTTTTTACCAAAAAACCTTGAAACTAATTATTAGGCTGCTGAATAAAGCTAAAAGTGCTTGCTCTGTAAATCACCTATCCTTGATTTGGTTACAATACAATTGCAATCCTCTAAAACTAAGCCATCATGCAATAACAGCCTAAATTTATATATTCGCGCTTTGAGGATGAAACTTTCAGTTGTCATAGTAAACTATAATGTAAAATACTTTTTGGAGCAAGCGCTTCATAGTGTTCGTAAGGCCTGCCAAGGTTTGGATGCTGAAGTTTTTGTAGTAGATAACAACTCGGTAGATGGCAGTTGCGATATGGTTCGCCTCAAGTTTCCTGAAGTCATCCTTATTGATAACAAAGAGAATATAGGCTTTAGTAAAGCCAATAACCAAGCCATTCGTCAAGCCAAAGGCGATTATGTTTTGCTCCTAAATCCCGATACGGTGGTAGAGGAAGATTGCTTTAAAAAGGTCTGCGATTTTATGGATAGCACACCCGATGCAGGCGGTCTAGGTGTAAAAATGATAGATGGAGCAGGAAAGTTTTTACCTGAATCAAAAAGGGGATTACCTACTCCTGATGTAGCGTTTTATAAGATATTTGGCCTAGCTACACTTTTTCCTAAATCAAGAAAATTTGGCAAATACCACCTAGGTTTTTTAGACCGAAATGAGGTTCATTCTGTAGAAGTATTAGCGGGTGCGTTTATGCTGCTGCGCAAGAGTTTACTTGATAAGATAGGCCTTTTAGATGAAGACTATTTTATGTATGGCGAGGATATTGATTTGAGTTACCGCATTACCAAAGCGGGTTACAAAAACTATTATTTTCCTCATACCACCATCATTCATTACAAGGGCGAGAGCACCAAGAGAACAAGCGTCAATTATGTGTTCACCTTCTATCGTGCCATGATTATTTTTGCTAAGAAGCATTATAGTCAAAAACATGCGCGAACCTTTAGTTTGCTTATCAATTTTGCCATTTATGTAAGGGCATTCGCAGCTGTGCTATTGGGTTTTGTTAAAAAGACCTTGCTGCCTTCCATGGACTTTGTTTTTATTCTATCCGCCTTCATATTACTTAAAAATTATTGGGGAGAATATAGATTTGAAAGTCAAACAGCCTATCCTAAAGAAGCAGTATGGTTAAACGGAATTGTGTATACACTTCTTTGGATGTTTGGGCTTTTTGTGGCAGGGGCTTATCATAAACGAAAAACTTTTTTAAGTGTATTGAAAGGCGTCTCGGCAGGCACCATTGCCATCGCTGTATTTTATGCCTTTGTGGATGATGCTTATCGTTTTTCTAGAGCCTTGATAGTGCTTGGGGCTTCGGTGGCTGTATTGGTAAGCTATTTAGACCGATTGCTTATTTATTTTTTAAGCAACAAGAAATTGAGTTTGAGTCTTGGTGGCGAATTAAAAACCATCATAGTTGGAAATATAGATGAGGTAAGTCGTGTGCAAGATTTATTGGTTAAAAGCAAAAGCCAAAGCGAATACATTGGTTTTGTAGGAATTGACGACAGCTCAGCGGATGATCATCACTTTTTAGGTAACATAGAACAATTATCTGATTTGATAGAAATCTACCGAATAGAGGAAATTATATTTTGTAGCAAAGATTTATCCATCACACATATTATTGAGTGGATGGGAAAGATTGGCCGCCCTGATATCATGTTTAAGATAGTGCCTGAAGAAAGTTTGTTTATCATTGGTAGCAATAGCAAAAACGCTCCTGGCGATTTTTATACCATCGAAATAAACTTGCTACTAAACAAGCCTTTTGAGCAACAGAAAAAACGTGTATTTGACATAGCCTTTAGCATCTTGGCTTTAGGACTTTCGCCTATCTTGGTCCTGTTTCAAAAGAAACCTTTTCATTTCTTTAGCAATTGGTTTCAAGTGCTTTTGGGACGCAAGACTTGGGTGGGTTATGCCAAAAGCAAAAATGTGAAATTACTGCCACGCATAAAAGAGGGTGTGCTAAGTCCTTTGGATAAAAACAATAGGATATTGAACGAAATTAGCATACAAAAACTAAATTTTCTTTATGCAAAAGATTACTCCATTGAAAAGGATTTTATCATATTGCTAAAATCTTTAAGAAGTTTAGGTAATTGATAATCAGATAATTTTATATATTTGTTCTGTTTGATTAAACCTTTTTATTCAACCCATATCCTAACATCACTAAACCAAAATAAACATGAAAAAGTTACTTCAATTAAGTCTTATAGCGGCATTAGCCCTATCACTTAGCGTTACAGGATGTAAAAAGAAATCATCTGAAGAAACCGACACCGATACACAAACGAGCCAAAATCAAAATGCGTTAGAAAACGATTTTGATCAAGTGGCTACACAAGTTGACAATGCAGCCAATAGCAATGGCTTGAAAAAAGCAGGCCCTGTTATTACCATTGATACTATAAACTCAGCACGAAAAATGACGGTTGACTATGGAACCGGCACTTTATGTGATGATGGAAAAATGAGAAGCGGCAAAATATTGGTGACTTGGACAGGTAAATTCCGTGACCAAGGAACAACCAAAACAATTGCATTTGAAAACTTCGTTCAAAATGGTAATTCAGTTGATAACAGCAGCAGCAAGACCATTCAAAACATGGGCCGTGATGCGAATAACCACATGTATTGGAATATTAATGTAAATGCTACAGTGGCATTGGCTAATGGTTCTACCATTGAGTGGCAATCAACCCGCACCAGAACTTGGATAGCAGGTGAAAGTACCCATTACTACCCCATTAACGGTTGACTTAAGCTGCGATAAACGCAGAATAACAGCAGGTGTGATAGAAATGAAACCAGAAGGTAAATTGACAAGAACCATTGACTATGGTAATGGAGAATGTGATGGAACGGTTACTGTTAGCATTGGTGGAAGAACTTATACCATTACAAGGTTATAAGAAATATTTTAAAATCAACTAAAGGCTGTCTCGCAAGGGCAGCCTTTTTTATTTCCAAAATCAATAGACGTCATTCAAAACTGAACGTCTTTACGAATCCCGGTGCATCGGGATGAAGCAATCTCTCAATAAATCAGATGGCTTCGTGCCTCGCCATGACGCAATAAAAACGCGATAACTATAAACAAGATTTAATAAATAAACTGATCTCTTATACCTTGTTCCAAGGCCGTCCACTTGCCTGTTTTAAAGCTAATGGTTTTTAGGCAATCATTGGTCCAGGTATTGCAAGTGTGAAGTAGGTTAAACGATTTGGACGAATCATAAATTCTTTCAGCACCTCTAAAAGAAACAATGGAAAGGGCTAAAAGCTTGTTGCCATCATTCTGTTTGAAGCTAGATTTAATGAATGATACCAATTTAGAGTATTGCTCTTTGCTCAGGTATATTTTCCTGCAGAATCTTCTTTTAAAAGGATATTCACCCTCAACGCCCACATGCATAATGCCTGAACCCAAGCCTAAACCCGATTTAATGGTGGTGCCATAGTTCATTACCTGCCAACTGTGGTTTTGTAGGTAAAAATCTTTCTCAGCAAAGCCAAAGCTTACAAACTGTGCCTTGTCGAGCTCCCCACCAAAATCCTCATTTTTCGCATAATCGGTCCAATTGCAGATTTCATTTTTGGTAGGAACGATAATATCTGTGTGCATGCCATCACCCCCCACATACATCAAAATACCCGTAGTTCTGATGAGTCTGTCGTTGTTTATGGTCATTAAGGGCAATATCAAACAAAGCAAAAAATAGAAAAGACCCAATGAAATGAGGCCAATAACGCTTTTTACCACAATTTGAATGATGCGAATATGCAAGGGAAGATGCGACATCTTAAACTTATATTATTGATTTACAAAAATGCAAAGTACCTTTGCCACAAGTATTATGCAACAAAAAAATAACAAAAAGGGAAAATTTAGCTCAGATGCACCTAAGCAATCACGTGCAAACAGTAGCAAATCTTCAGCACCTTCAAGCCGCTTTGGCAAAAGAACACCTGCAAAAAAAACAAGCGGCAGCAGCCGATTTAACAAGTCTGATAGTGGAGATTTTGGAGGAGAAAGAGAATTTAAAAAGCCAGTAAGTCGCACAAAGTCATTTGATAGCGATAGACCAAAGACCCGAGCTTCAAAATTTGATGATAGGTCATCGTCAAGCGAAAACAGGTACAAAAAGCCTGCAACTGAAAGAGGTAGATTTTCTAAAAGCGATGACAAACCAAGGTTTGGAGCTGATAGAGAAAAAAAATCTTCCTATAGCCGTGGCGCCAAATCTGAAAACACTGGAACAAGCTTCCGTAAATTTGATGACAAAGACAAAGGTGGAAGCAGGAAGTATGGCAAATCTTTAAGTGAAGGCAAATTGAGATTTGCTAAGCGCGATGACAAGCCTTCGAGATTTGATGACAAAGACTCATCAAGCGAGAACAAATACAGGAAATCAACCACTGGTAAATTTAGCAAAAGTGATGATAAGCCTGCTTCAAGAAGTAAATTCAGCAGAGCTGCAGATGATGATAAAAAATCGTATTCAGATAGACCATTTACCAAAGCTACCAGAACATCGAAATTTGATTCCAAAGATTCAAAACCACGTACAAGTAAGTTTGACGACAAACGTGAATCGAAGGGAAAAGACAGAGAAGTGAAAAACGACAAGAACAAAAGAACTGAAAAAGAAGATTTGAGCTTGGGTGGAGAATTGAGGTTGAACCGTTATTTAAGCAATGCGGGTGTGGCTTCTAGACGCGAAGCGGATGATTTAATTGGTGCAGGATTGGTATCGGTAAATGGCAAAGTAGTAACCGAAATGGGTTACAAAGTAGAGCCAAATGATGATGTTAGATACAATGGACAAAGACTTAGCATTGAGCAAAAAGTATATATTCTTTTAAATAAACCAAAAGACGCAATCACCACCAATGACGATCCTGAGGGTAGAAATACTGTTATGGATATTTTTGAAGGACAAATGAAAGAGCGTATTTACCCTGTGGGTCGCTTAGATAGAAACACCACGGGTGTTTTGCTTTTAACCAATGATGGCGAACTTGCCCAAAGGCTGATGCACCCCAAATACGAAGTTAAAAAAGTATACAAAGCCACTTTGAACAAAGCCTTCAAAAAAACAGATTTGTTTAACTTGGTTAACAATGGGGTTGATTTAGAAGATGGACATATCCAACCAGATGGTGTAGCTATTCCTAATCCTAATGATAAAACGGTTGTGGGCATCGAGATACACAGTGGTAGAAATCGCATTATCCATAGAATGTTTGAAGCCATGGGTTATGTGGTAGATAAGCTAGATAGAATTTCGTATGCCGATATCACCCGCAGTGGACTTGATAGAGGTCATTGGAGACACCTAAACGATAAAGAACTTAAAGGTTTAAAACGTAAGTTGAAACTTAGCTAATCACATAGCTGCCTAATTTCTAATCATAACATCATAATTTTTATATTCGTAGCTTATTTAGCGCAATAATGAAAGGATACCTTCAATTTTTAAAATATGCAAAGCCTTACAAAGCCCTTGCAGCTTTAAATATTTTATGTAATATTCTCTCTATTCTATTCGGTTTGTTTTCTATCACCTTGATCATTCCTTTTTTGGGATTGCTTTTTGATAAAACCAAATTGGTATATGTGAAGCCAGAGTTGACGCTTAGCTTCGATTCAGTTAAGAATTATTTCTCTTACTATATTTCAGGTGTGATACAAACAGAGGGTGCTGAAACAGCACTTTTATACATTTGTGGTTTGGTGGTATTCATGATTTTGTTGAAGAACTTGTTTCGCTATTTAGCCCTTTATTTTATGGTGCCATTGCGCAATTATGTGGTGAGTGATTTAAGAGAAAAACTTTATCAGCACATTATCATTTTGCCTTTGTCTTATTTTAGTGAAGAGAAAAAAGGTGATTTGATAAGCCGCATGACAAGTGATATCATGCAAGTTGAGGTAGCTATCATGAGTTCCCTTGAAGCTCTGTTTAAAGAGCCATTAACCATTGTGTTTTATTTAAGCATGCTTATTTGGATGAGCCCCATTCTTACTTTGATTGTGTTTTTATCACTTCCAGTTTCAGCTTTGTTTTTAGGTAGGGTAGGAAGAATATTAAAGAAATTATCTCAACGTGGACAGAGCAAATTTGGCGAGTTGGTTTCATTGTTTGAAGAGACATTGATGGGTGTGCGTGTTATTAAAGCATTCAATTCCCAAGAGTTTTTCATGGCTCGTTTCAAAAAATACAACGAGCAATATACACGAATCAACATTGCTTCAAACCGCACAGGTGATGGCGCATCGCCCATTAGCGAAACCATCAGTGTGGGTATGCTTGCCCTAATTTTATGGATAGGTGGTAAGATGGTTATCAATGGCGATTCGAATATTGATGCTGAAATATTTATAGGATATATTGGTATATTTTCTCAATTATTGTCACCATCAAAAGCTTTTTCAACGGCTTACAGTTCTATGCAAAAGGGTAGGGCTTCGTTAAACAGAATTGAAGAAGTGCTTCAAAGTGAAGAGGTGATTACCCATGTTGAGAATCCGGTTTCTATCCAACATTTTAAGAAGAACATTGAGTTTAAAAACGTAAGTTTTAAATATGCCGATGAGTATGTTTTAAAGAATATCAACTTGACCATTGAAAAAGGCAAAACCATTGCGTTGGTGGGTCCTTCAGGAAGTGGTAAATCTACTTTGAGTGATTTGGTGCCTCGTTTCTACGACCCTATTGAAGGAGAGGTTTTGATTGATGGCATAAACATAAAAGAGTATAAAATTCTTGAATTGCGTGGCTTAATGGGAATCGTTACACAAGAGTCTATTTTGTTTAATGATACCATCTATAACAACATTGCTTTTGGAAAATTAAATGTAGGTCAAGAGCAAATTGAATTGGCTGCTAAAACAGCCAATGCCCATCAATTTATTATGGATACCGACAATGGCTACCAAACCAATATTGGTGACAGTGGTAATAAGCTAAGTGGTGGACAAAGACAAAGGATTAGCATTGCACGTGCTGTAAATACCAACCCTGATATTTTGATATTGGATGAAGCTACTTCAGCCCTAGATACAGGTAGTGAGCGGCTGGTGCAAGAGGCCTTGGCCAATGTGATGAAAAACCGCACCACCATTGTGATAGCACATCGATTAAGTACCATACAAAATGCAGATTTGATTGTGGTGTTAGACAAAGGTAGGATTGTGCAGCAAGGCACCCACAATAAATTAATCAACCAAGAAGGCATGTACAAAGAGCTTAATAAAATGCAGCAATTGGCTGAGTAAATTAGGTTCTTAAACTTCAAATGAAGTAGGGTGTTTCCACCCGACACTCGTATTTTGTCGGGAAGAAATTCCCGACAACACCTAAGTTTTATTTTTCTTTAATTAAATACGCTCCTGCGATAGCCATTAAACCAAAATAAATTGGTAGAGCGGAGGTAAATCCTCCTCCTCCTCCGTGGTGATAATCTACATTGGTATCACCTGTCCAAAAATATTGGAGGTGTATAAAATCCACCTCAAATAATAGGTCAATCAACAATAGTAATATGCTAAACATTGGGGGCGTTAATAATAAATAGCCGACCTTTTTTTGAAAAGGTAATTCCTTAATCTTTTCCCATTTAGATTTTGTCTCTTTGTTGTCCATAGTGCTTTATCTTTATTAATTGGTTCAATATTTCTTACTTTATAGTCTAATTCTCATTCATTTTTCACCTAATATATTTGAGCGAATATAACAAAATTTCTGCCCTTGTTGGTGTTCTTCACCAACAAGTATAGGTTAAAATAGTATTTATACAAAGTTACAGCTAGTGCGGTTGTGCAAACTGCATTTAATTGCTATTAGCATTTGTAATGCCAAAATTAAATGCCTTTTTATAAATTTGTTTTAACTTAAGTATAAGAAAAAGCGGATTGCAAATCTTTGTAATAAATGATTCGAATAGCAAATTCGAACCAGTGGTATTAACTTATTGCATATAGCACCGGCTTGCTTGGGCTGGCATCGCTTTCAAAAGAAGCAATTTGGAGGTTTAATAAATACCTCCCATCTTTCACTTCATTTTTTACATAAATAAATTCCGTAATGGTGGCATCCAATCTTGGTGCGTTTGGATAGTTCCAAAAGGCATGATGCGCTTCTAGTTTTCCCTCATCTTCTTCTCTATCCACCGAAGGCAAATCAAGTAAGAAATGTTTGATGTTATTTTCGCATAAATATGCCGTTAGTGCGGGTTCCACATAGGTAGGATTGGTCCCAGAATAGGCTTTATGAAGCTTGTCTGAAATATTAGGAAGGGTACGTAAAACAAGTGCTTCAATGTCATTTTGTAATAGGTGTTTTACATCTTCCAACATCACCACATAGTCTCCACTGCTTTGTAATTTGGGAGCAACACTAATCAATTGGGCCATGGAATAAAACTGCTTTAGGCATTGATTAATAGTGATTCGTTCCAAAGAAATATGTCCTACACATTCGGTATGTGTGCCATTCCCATGAGCATTTATATATAAGTTTTCGCAATTGCAACCTGCTCCTTCAGCAACAGATCCAACAAAGCTTCCTACACGCACTGGCTCAAACCTTGGCGCATCAATATAAAATCCATTTGGGTTATCATTGCCATTTTTTAATGGTATAGAAATATCAATAGGCTTGGATAAATCCACCTCAAAGTTATGCTGATTCCAGTGTATTGTTGCTTTCATTATATGCGTTGTCTAACAGCCTCGTATAGGGCAATACCACATGCTACGGATACATTTAAAGATTGCACACCAAACTCCAAAGGTATTTTGCCTAAGTAAGTGCAGCGTTTCATGATGTCAGGGCTTATGCCTTTTTCTTCATTTCCCATTACAATGGCAAGTGGTCCTGTAAGGTCTACATCCTGCAAGTTTTTGTTTGCTTTCTCGCTGCAGGCCAATGTAGCAAGGCCACTTTGGTTCATCAATTCAATTACTGTCTTTAGATTTTTTTCTCTACAAACAGGAATTTGAAGTAAAGCCCCTGCTGATGTTTTGATGGCATCATCTGTTACAGGTGCGGCATCTGCAAACGGAACCACAATGGCATGAACCCCCGCGCAATAGGCAGAACGGGCAATGGCACCAAAGTTTCGGGTATCGGTTACTTTATCTAAAATTAAAATAAATGGCTCTTTTCCTTCCTCGAACAATTGAGGCAAAAGCATTTCAATATTTTGGTAGCTAATAGGCGAAATATAAGCTACTGCACCTTGGTGATTTTTGTTTTTATAAGCAAAAAATTTCTCCTTAGGAACATATTGAAAGGGTATTTGGTGGTGTTTACAAAGTTGCAACAAATGTTCAATGGCAGGATTGCTTATACCTCTTTGAAGTAAAACTTTTTGAATGTCTTTGCCATTGTTTACAGCCTCTTCAATGGCATGAATACCATAAACAAGAAGTGGGTTTGAAGCTTTGTTTTGATTGTACATTTCTTTTTTATTAAAACAGAAGCGCAGAGAAGCAAGGGATTATTCTTGATACTCTGCGCTTGTTATATTTGTCATTCTTAGTGTAGTTTATCAATCCATTTCTTCAGATTGTTTCACTTCATACGCAATGACGATTAATGATTATGAACCGGCTTGAAGCTTTGTTAATTCAGCTTGAAATTCCTTAGTTAATTTTTCGTCTTTATGTATCTCAGCTAATTGAGCACAATAGCCTGCAATTTGCATGTTTTCTTCAATATCAGACTGAACAGATTTTAATTTGTTGCCTTTCTTGAAGCTCATGAAATACTTGATTTTTTCAGTGTGAAACTCAAAAATTTCTTTTAATAGTTTAGCACCTTTGTCTTTCGCATCAGATAAATAATATCCTTCAACCATTCTTACAGAGAATACATCCAAAGGCACAGTTTCTTTAGGCATCATGCTTTGGCAAAAATCTAATGCTTTCACAGCGCTGTCTTTTTTACCTTCGTAAGCCAATGATTCGGCCAATCTAAAGTATATGTTTTTGAAGTTTTTAGTTTGGCGTAAAATGGTTTCGTCAAGATATACTTTAGGATCTTTCATGTTACCAAATTTAAATTTGGTCATCAAGTTGGTATACAATATATCCGTATTAATACGCCCAACGGTTCCATCAGCACCATTGTTGATATTTTCGATTGGAACTAAGCGATACGTCAAACCTTCTAATTGGAAATATTTTTGAAGGTTTAGATATACATCGCTACCTGTGGTAATGGCCCAGCAGATAGGTCTTTTATTGATATTGGAAGCAATGATATCAAGCACAATTAAATCTGCTTTCATTAAGTTGCTATTGCCAATTTCCCATTTGATACTATCAACCATAAAAGGAGCATCTTTAGGTTGAACCACACCATTTTTCAAACAAGCTTGTTTGTCAATTGTCAAACTAAAGCGCTTCGTAGGGTAGTAGTGCAATTTCTCGCCACCTTGTGTTTCAACAGTTCCCATAGGGTCATTATCATCATTGATAAAGGCCATGATGTTGTTAATTGAGTAGTAGTCATTTTTGTTAATACCGTATTTAGCTTCCAAAGATGGATTTTCGTAGTATACGACATAGTCACGATTACCTTGTGCGTATTTATCAGGTGTCATGCTGAAATCAACAGGCTTTGAATCGTAGTTTTTACGTTTTAATGCATCTGCATACCAATCTGTATTTAATAAACTTAGATTGATTACACGGATATCAGCTCTGATGCCTTCTACGTTCTGTGCATACCATAATGGGTAGGTATCATTGTCACCATTTGTAAATAGGATTGAATTTGGAGCACAGCTATTCAAATAATCTTCAGCAAAGTGCAGAGCGGTGAAGCGGTTTGAACGGTTATGGTCATCCCAATTTTGATTAGCCAAAATTACAGGAGAACCCACTAAACCAACACCACCTGCAATAAATGTAGCAGCTTGCGCATTCATGCGTTTTGAGAGGAAATCAACAATCCAAAGAACACCCAATCCAACCCAAATAATGAAAGTTTGGTATGAACCAACATAAGCATAGTCACGCTCACGAGGCTGATGTGCAGGGAAGTTCAAATATAAAATAATAAAGAATCCAGTAAATAGGAATAAGGTTGCAATAACGATAGCATCTTCCTTTGCTTTTCGGAAGTGGAATATCAATCCTAATATTCCAAGAATTAATGGAATACCAAAGTAAGAATTATTTGCCTTACTATTTTTGATAGAGTCAGGCATATTGCTTTGTGGCCCTAATCTCCATTCATCTAGGAAGGTGATACCAGATTTCCAGTTACCTCTCACAATATCCCCAAAACCTTGGTCATCATTTTGGCGACCTACAAAGTTCCAGAAGAAATATCTCCAGTACATAAATCCTAATTGGTAAGATAATAAGAAGTCAATATTTTTAGCAAAGGTTGCGCGTTTTTCACCAGGCATATTTTCCCATTGGCGGTAGCTTTGCACATAATCAGCTCTGTCAGCCCACATACGAGGTAGAATGGTACAATCTTTTGGGTCGTATACGCGCTCCATTTTCTCACCAGCCTCTTCGTATTTATCAGCACCTTTGCGGTAGTTCATGCCTTTTTTCTCAACATCAATTACTTTAGCATAAAAGTATTGTCCATAGATTAATGGGTTTTCACCATATTGCTCACGGTTAAGGTATGATAATAGTGAGAAAGGTTGCTCAGGGTCGTTCATATCAATCGGTGGATTTGCCAAAGAACGAATAGGAATCATTACATAGCTAGAATAACCAATCATAATAAAGGTAACGCATAGCATGGCTGTATTTAGAACCACTTTGCCGTGGCGTGCAGTGTAGATGATTGACCAAGTTAATATGGCAAATAACAATGCTATCGTGAAAAGGGCACCTGAGTTAAAAGGCATTCCGAAGGAATTAACAAAGAAATAATCAAAAATGGTAGCCAATTTTGGAACACCTGGGATGATACCAAATTGCACGATGCCGATGGCAAAGACAGCCACACCAGTAGCCTTTAAGAAACCACTACGTGTTGATTTGTATTTTTTAAAGTAGTAAACATATACAATGGCAGGTATAACCAATAAGTTCAATAGATGGACACCGATGGCTAAACCTATTAAGTAAGCTATTAATACCAACCAACGGTCAGCATGTTTTTCGTTAGCGATATTTTCCCATTTGAGGATGCACCAAAAAGTTAGGGTTGTAAAGAAGCTTGAAGAAGCATACACCTCTGCTTCAACTGCCGAAAACCAGAATGTATCAGAGAAATTTAGGGTTAAAGCTCCCACCAAACCTGCAGCAAATATGGCAATTGATTGTTGTCCATTTGGTTCAGTATCTTTAGCCAATATTTTCTTAGCTAAGTGGGTAATGGTCCAAAACATGAATAATACAGTTAACGCACTTGTGGTGGCAGAAACCATGTTTACCCAAAAAGCAACCCTGCTCACGTCACCCATCGATAGCAATGAGAAAACGCGTCCAATCATTAAGAATAAAGGTGCTCCAGGAGGGTGACAGATTTGTAAACGGTACGATGCTGAAATAAATTCTCCGCAATCCCAAAAACTAACTGTAGGCTCTAAAGTTAGTGTATAGGTGGCCAGGGATATGATAAAGGTAAGCCACCCAATTACGCTGTTGTACTTATTGTAATTACTCATTTTTAATAAATTGGTCTTTTTAAGTATAGAAGGCAAACATAATCGGAATTTGCCAAAGCAGCAAAACGAATAATAAATTGTTTAGGTATTTGGTAAAATTGTTTTTAAGAAATTATTGAGAAAGCTAGTAAATAGAAACAAATAGAGCCAAAAGTAGATACAGCCCTGCTAATATTTGGAATGAATGAAAACATATAAATTATTAATAATTAGATTAATG
>RGVD01000180.1 GCA_010027395.1 Bacteroidota bacterium | reverse complement strand
TGCATTAAGAGAAATTCTTGAAAACTTGGTGGAACTAAGTAAACAACAAGAAGATTTGATGCAGGAATTTGGTCGAATAAATGGATACAACCCGCAATATGTGGAATTGGGTAAAAAGCAAAAAAACCTAAACGACAATGCCCGTATGGTTGAAGACAGCATATTGGAGCTAAGCAAACGTGTTCCAGAAATGCGTTCGTTTGTTAACCGAGAAGTAAGCAAAATGAACGACCAAATGAACAAAGCTGTAAAGGGCTTTTCGGTGCGTGATTTTATGCGCACCCGAAGCTATCAGCAACAAGCCATGACCAATGCCAACAACCTTGCAGTGATGCTTAGTGATGTGTTAAAACAATTACAATCCCAGCAGCAAAACGACCAACAAGGGGAAGGTAAAGGGAAGAAGTCGGGTAAGCCAAAACCAGGAAGTGGCAAGGGTTCGGGCAAGGGAAGCGGTAAAACTAGCATGAGCCAAATGAAGAAAATGCAAGAGGAGCTTAATAAGCAATTGCGAGAAGGATTGAATAAAAATGGAACAGGTGAAAAACCCAATGGAAACAAGCCAGGAACTTCGCAAGGACAAGGTGGCATGAGCTCTGAAGGCTTTGCCCGCATGGCTGCACAGCAAATGGCCATTCGTCAGCAAATGCAAAAAATGATGCAAGAAATGGGCGCCAAAGAAAAAGAACAAATGGGTGGTGGTAAGCAATTAGGTGAATTGCAAAAAATGATGGAGCAAACCGAAAAAGAGTTGTTTAACAAACGCCTAACTTCAGAAACCCTCATGCGTCAACAAGATATTTTAACCCGATTGCTTGAAAGTGAAAAAGCTGAACGTAAGCAAGAACAAGACAATAAGCGCGAAGCAGAACAAGCCAAAGAGAAAGAAAGAAGCCTGCCAGCACCTTCTTTTGATAAATACATCAAGCAAAAGAACAAAGAAACCGAATTGATAAAAACGGTACCGGTTGAAATGCAGCCTTATTACATTGAAAAGTCAAAGCAATACCTACGTTCAATTGAAAAATAAGAAGGCGAAACTAGCTGTTTCGTTATTTAGCAAATAATGTTTTAATTTTACCGACATATTTAAACCCAAAAAGCCATGAAAAAGATAGTAACCATAGCTTGTTTAGCCCTGATAATACATGCTTGTAACAATGAGCCAAAGTTGAACGCAACTGAAGAAAATGCGGTTCAAACGCAATTAGATAAAGACCAAAAGGCAATGGACTCCTTAGAAAAAGCTATCCAAGAGCAGATCGGTGATTTGGATAAAGACACTAGCTTGATTGAAGAAACAAAAGAATAAGCATAAAAAAAGCCACCGAAGGGTGGCTTTTTTTATGTATTTATAAAGTTCTTAGTTTAGGTGATTTTATTGCTATTTAGGTTAACACTTATTTAAACTAGCGGAGGCTCTAACCAGCGTAAGTCGGAAGAATTAAAACAATAAGAATTGAAAGAAATATGTCTTTAACGGTGATGATTAAAGATAATAATGACCAAGCTCAAACTAATGGAAAATAAACCATTTAATTTCTAAGCGTTTTACCAAAACTTAAGTACAACATTTCCCATAAAATTGGTACCAGCCTGTGGGAAGTAATAGTTATAATCAGTCCTCACACCAGTTGAACTTATCCCTCCAGGATAGGTAGAACCATTTGACTCATATTTAACATTCAATATATTGTTAATTTGGAGTCCTATCCGAACAGATTTGCATAGGTTATTTACCTCAAAACCATAGGTAAACCTGAGGTCATTAACAAAAAATGCATTTAGCTTTCTACTTTCGCTTTCAGTGTTATCAAGATATTGCTTTCCAACATACTTAGAAATCAAATCAACTTCAAAGTTCTTTAATGCCTGATAGCTGAACAATGATGAACCAATGTAACTGGGAGAATAGGCAATACTAACATCCTTATGAATAACCTGAATTTGAGGAGCAGAATAATCATCACTGTTGCTTAAATATTCAGTAATCTCCTTTATTCTATTTAGGCTGTAAGTAAAGGTGGCTTGCCACTTTAATTTTTGAAGTAATTGAACGCCCGAAGATATCTCGATACCCGCTCGATAACTGCTAGGAACATTTACCCTATTGGCAGCACCCACATCATTTAATTGACCGGTATTAATTAACTGATCTTTATAATCCATATAGTATAAATTCATACTAAGTGCGGATTTTTTCCAAGTCTTTCTATAGCCCAACTCATAATTAACAAGTTGCTCTTGTTTTGGTAGGCTTTTGTTACTAGCTTGGATGATATCACTACGAACAGGTTCTTTGTTGGCAATACCAATGTATGCATATACATTAGCACTTTCCTTAAGCTTGTATGTAATACCCGCTTTAGGATTGAAGAAATTGTAAATCAAATTCACATCATATGGTATATAAACCCCACTATTCAAGTCTTCACCTTTGGTTTTATAATCTATTCTTCGGTACTGCAAATCAACAAAACCATCTATTTTGGGGCTTAACTTATAGCTAGCTTTGCCATAAAGATTAAAATCTGTTTTAAAAGATATACCATCATAAAAATGGTCGTTGATGTTAGATCCCATTGCGTATTGGCTCCAAATCAATTCACCAAAGTGACGTCCATCATATTGATTCAAGCCTCCGCCAATTGTAAGGTTCAACTTGTTCTTATCATATATAAAGGAAAAAACAGTTCCATAAAAATCATTGTCTAACCAACGCCTGCGAACAAAATTTCCGCTTGTTATGGTATCTACAACATTGTTGTTCAATAGGAACAAAGTATCTTTTAATTTATAGGTACTAAAATTATCTCCCTCTCTGTATTCCTCGTAATATCCACGGCCATAAGTATAATGCAATCCAATATTGGCTTTAATATATTGATTGAACTGATAGGTATAGAACATTTGATAATAGTCTTGTTGGTAATTATCTGTTTGATTAGGGTATGTAAAATCATTATGGGTTCTATTACCGGTGTTAAGTATATATTCAGAAATTCCATTCCAAGCTTGATAGGTTTTTTCTTTACCCGAAAACACATTGATTTTGAATATGCTCTTCTCGCCATATCGCGCTGCAGAAATAAAGAACGATTTTAGGTCAGAACTGGCTCTATCAATAAAGCCGTCACTAGCAAGCTTAGATAATCTTGTATCAAAAGCCCATTTGTTTTCTAGTAGGCCCGTTCCCGCTTTCACAGTATGTTTCCAAGTGTTAAAAGATCCATAGGTGTTTGAAACCTCTGCATACCTTTTTGTATTTAAAACATCCGTCTGTACATTAATACTTGCACCAAAAGCTCCAGCGCCATTACTAGATGTTCCCACCCCTCGTTGAACCTGAATGTTCTGAGATGAAGATGCCATATCGGGCATGTTTACCCAGTACATTCCATGACTCTCAGCATCATTAATAGGCACGCCATTAATGGTTACATTGGTTCGAGATGGGTCAGTTCCTCTAATACGAATACCCGTGTAACCTACGCCTGTTCCAGCATCCGAACTCACAACAGTTGAAGGCGTAAGGTTCAGCAAAAAGGGTAAATCTTGTCCAAAATTCTGTTTATCAATTTCCTTTTTGTTTAAGTTTTGAAAAGTAATTGGATTGTTGTTTTGGGCTTTTGTTCCCAAAATCACCACTTCTTGAAGTTCGGTTCTGGTTTTTGAACTGTCTATTTGTGCCATGGCAGCTTGACTAATTAGTAACAAGCCCGCTAATCGGTAGATGATTTTCATAAAAAATTTAAAATAAATAACGTTAAACAAAATTGCAGACTAGGGCTGCTGCAACCATACTTGTTTACCAATACTCTGTAGAACCGAAACTTTTTTAATGAAGTCGGTCTTCTCCCTTCGCAGGCATTATCCTGTGCAGGTTCAGAGGGTATAATCTCAGGCTGCTTTATTCAAACAACCACCCCTAAAGACGGAGCAATATTACGTGTTTTTTGATTGATTGTTATAAATTGTTTATTAGTTCACAGTTTGACCGTTCACGGCAATTCACCTCACCAAACATGTTAAAAGAAATAAAAACAATTAACTGTGAACTGAAGTGCAGTGAACCGGACAACCATAAACATTTTAAGAAAACATTCCTTTACTTCGCTGTCATAAAATGCTAGCCAACTATCTAAATCCATTTACCATCATTGAGTGGCTTGGGGTTGTTTTCACCCTTTTCTACAATTTGTTTTTGATTCGCGAAAATATTTGGTGTTGGTTGTTCGGCATTCTTTGTTCTGTATGTGGGATGGTAGTTCTTTTACACAGCCATGGGATTTTATGGTTGGTGGTATTGGAAACAGGCAGAAAAAAAACATATTCATATTGTTAATTGGTCGCCAACAAAGCAAGTATCGGTGCTTTCATCAGGAATACTTGCAAGTGCCATTGGTTATTTTATTGTACTCAAAATTCACTCAGATATAAGTTTGTTGGATATCTCACTAACCATATTTTCATTCATTGCCACCTTCAAAGAAACACGTAAGGTGCTGAGCGGTTGGTTATATTGGGTGATATTAAATCTGCTAAGTGCAATTTTATATTTGAACAACGGATTGATGGGTTATTTTATCTTGAGTTTGGTATATTCGGTATTATCAGTTTATGGTTTCATGGCATGGAGAAAAAAATGTTTGGACACAAAAGATGAAAGCAATCGAATCTAAAATAATTGCTGGCCTGTTTGCCATTGTAGGTATTATTCTTTGTTTGTATGCCTTCAATCTACCAAGCTATTCATTAGAACTTGGTGATAGCATCAATCATTATTTGTATGCCAAATATGCCTTCGAACACCCCGAAAACTTTTTAGATTTATGGGCTAAACCCCTCTTTGTTATCCTATCTTCTCCTTTTGCTGCATTTGGTATGCAAGCGGTGTATGTTTTCAATATTGGCTGTGCCTTGGCAACTTGTTTTGCCCTCTATAAATCTGCTCAAATTCTAGACATTGAAGAATCATGGACAATCATTTTATTAACTGTTTTCACTCCAGTATATTTTGCGCTAATACCAACAGCCTTAACTGAAGTTTTATGTTCCTTGTTTTTAGCTTTGGTACTTTGGGCCCTGCTCAGCAAAAAATATAATCTAGCAGCTATACTTGCCTCCTTTTTGCCTTTTGCCCGACAAGAAGGGTATTTGGTCTTGCCTATCATGATACTGCTGCTAGCGGCTTTAAAACAATACAAATCGATGCCCCTA
>RGVD01000179.1 GCA_010027395.1 Bacteroidota bacterium | reverse complement strand
CCCAAATACCATGCTGAAAGGAAAGGCATAAAGTGGAATGGATTTTTTCATACTTACTACTTCCAATCCCAACTCATCAAAAATTTCTCTCCATTTTTTTTCTGGTAGGTAATTGTATTCTAAAACTACACCATGTGGTTTATTGCCAATATTGTCCATAAACTCTAAAATTTTATAGTCAAGTTTATTTTTCCATAAATGGTCTTTGATGATAATGTATTTGTTCGACACACGCTTTGCTTCAGCCAATAATTCCTTTACATGATGTAAGTGGTGTAATACATCAACAAACATACAAGCATCTACACTGTTATCTTCATAAGGTATATGATGACCATCGTATTCTTTAAAAGGTATAGCACACGTGGGTCTCGCCATGATATCAATACCCGAAAACTCACGACCTTCTTTCTTAGAAGCTATTAAAGAACTTATAGTGCCATCGCCACAACCCACATCAACCACTTTCTTAATTGAATCATCCATAACAGTTGATATTTCGTTCGACAAAACATTTATCCTTCTTAAAAAAACCAACTGGTGGTGTATCGACTTTAACATAATTTTTATTTTTTATTTACTCCCAAAACACTTAAAAAGAAACTGGCTAACACTGTTTGCATGCCAATAATTAAACATACCACTGATGGAATTACCAATCTTAAAATAGATGAATATTCAAGGTTTCCGAAATTGGTTTTATTCCATAGGCTAATAGAATAAAATGTTCCAAACAACCCTGCAAGGGTGATGATTATTCCTACTACCAAACCCAACTCAAGGGTAATAAAATCAAACCACTTAAGTATATAATCTTTCTTGGGTAGAAAACCTACTTGTAGAGCATAGACCCTTGTAAAAATAGCAAAACACACTGCTTGGTAGCCTGTAATAATAAATGCTCCCGAGTATAGCAAAGTATTTGTATCAAAGGTAATACGGTTGAACATATCCATTGGACCTTTGATAATAAATCCACCAAGAATAAGTCCAGTAATCATTAAAAATAAACCTGGGTATAAGAAAAGCCAACGTGGGCTATATATCATTAAAAAACGTAAATGTCTCCATCCATCTCGCCATGTACGCAAATGTGGAGGTCTACTACGGCCATCCTTTGACAAAATGGTTGGTACTTCGGCCAATTTCAAATCGAAAATGGTGGCTTTCACAACCATTTCACTGGCAAACTCCATTCCCGTTGTTTGCAAGTCCAACACCTTCACTATATCCTGTCTAAATCCTCTTAATCCACAATGAAAATCGCTTACCGGACATTTAAAAAATAATTGTCCAATGAAAGATAATACTGGATTTCCCAGATATCTGTGAAGAAAAGGCATAGCACCTTCCTTTATACCACCCTTGAAACGGTTACCCATCACCAAATCATATCCTTCTCTCAGCTTTTCAACATATAAAGTCAAATTGGAAAAATCGTAACTATCATCGCTATCGCCCATAATTACGTATTTTCCTTTAGAGGCCTCAATGGCTCCCATCAGAGCGCTACCATATCCTTTACGCGGTATGGCAACTACCCTAGCACCCTCATTTATCGCAATTTCCTGCGACCCATCTGTACTTCCATTATCGCCAATTACCACTTCACCCACTACATTGTTTTCTTTCATCCATGTAAGGGCCTTACGTATACATATAGCAAGGGTTTCGGCTTCATTCAAGCATGGCATCACCACACTTAGTTCTATGTTATTTTCGTTATTCACCTTTTTTTCAGATTTGCGAAAATAAGAAAAATGAAGACTTATGGTAGATTAAGAAACAATTTGTTACAAAAAGGGCAATAAAAAAGCGGATTGGCTTAACCAATCCGCTTTTCAAAGAATTTCTAAAAACTATTTTTTAGCGTCATCTAATTTCTTCATCTCTTCATTATAAATCTGCTCAAACTTCATTTTATCATAGTCGATATTAAGTTTAGCACTTGAACTTATTTTGTTTTCCAATGCTTTTTTCAAAGCATCTTTATTCATTTCTACTGCTACATAGGTGCTGTAATTTCCATCACTTTCTTTCACAGTCTTTTCGCAAAGGATAGTAACATCATTCAACTGTTGACTGATAATCTCACGAGTTAGGTTATTATATTTACCTTTCATCTCCAAAGAATTAGCAGTTTGGTATTCATCTGCATAACGGTCAGTAACTGAAGTGATTTTAGTTTCAACCAAACCAGCTAAACGCTGCTTAGCCACAACCAAAGCCTTTTCGCGTGATAATGACAAATCAGAACTTTTTTGTGATTGAGTAGCCCTAAAAGCGGTAGCAGTTGAAGATCTAAATTCATCGCATGGTAAAGTAATTACTTCCATTCCAGATGCTTTATCAGTTACAGTTTTAGCGCCCTTTTTTGATTTACATGATACTGCAATGCTCAGCACGGCAATCATAATAATGCTTATTTTTTTCATAGTGTTTGTGTTATTAATTTTAACAAATAAAAACTTATATTTTCAATTAGAAAATTTTATGCCAAAATACATATTTGGAAATAATAATTAAATAAACTTCACCCCAAATTTTTCTAACTCTTTCAAAATAGGTTTATAAAACTCCTCATGGATAGGCATTTGCACACCTCTACTTTTTATTTTTCCCTGCAAAATAAGTTTTGTAGCAATAGCCATTGGCAAACCAACTGTTTTAGCCATAGCTGTATATACTGCATCCTCCCCTTTCACAACCAAAGTGCTATCTGCCTTTTTAATTTTGGTTCCTAGCTTATAGGTAATCTCATGCTTCATCACAATCATATCTAAGTCGGTTCTTTCCAACTTCCATTTTTGTTGAAGCAAGTTTTGTAATATCTGAGCTGGGCTGGCATTTTTCAAACCTATCAAATCAGCTGAAAGTAATCCTAACCAAGTTATTCTTTTATATTCCTTAGAGCTTTTACTGATATTTAAAAACTCCGATAACTTTTCTTCAATATTGGCATCATTTGCACCAGGAATGAAAGCACTCAAAAAATTACGATAACTCATTTCATGGCTATGCTGAATGTGAAAAGTATCATCTGTTAAACCTAATTTTATTAGATTATTCCAATTAATACTATATCCTTTTCTTCTAAGCGTTCCTCGCAAGACCGTTCTTGCACTTGTAATTCCATAAGGTTCAATATACCCCAACGAATCGCGGTTTGCATAGCTTTCAAACTTGCCATATCCTTTCACGTTCACATCCTCGGTTTGGGTAAAAATACGATTGGCAGGAATAAATTTCACCTGTGTGTCTTCTATATATTTAGCCGTTGCTTGTCCTGCTAATATTACATTTCGGGGGTTCCAAGTAAATTTATAATTCCAAGGGTTATTATCATACTCAGGCGCAACCAATCCACCGCAATATGATTTAAAAGATACAATCTCTCCCCCATTTGCTTGTATACCATGAATCATTTCCATAGCTGATAAGTGGTCGATTCCTGGATCCAAACCAATCTCATTCAAAAACAAAACATCGGCTTTCAAAGCTTGATTATGCAGTGATTTCATTTCATCACTAATGTAAGAAGCCGTTACCAAATGTTTCTTACATTTGATGCACTCTTTAGCAGCAAGTATATGAAGCGCTGGGGGTAAAAGAGAAACTACTATATCCGCTTTCTTAATCTCTGCTTCGCGCTGTTCTTTATCTGAAACATCTAGGGCAATGGCTTTTGCCAAAGGGTGCTTTTTAATTTTACTTTCTGCTATGGCTAATGATTGGTCGGCAACTGTAATATGCCAGCTCTCTTTTTTGGCACTTGCTAACAAATATTTTATTAAATATGATGATGAAAGCCCCGCCCCAAGTACTAAAATATGTTGCATGAATTGCTATTTTTGAGTGAACGAAACTACATGAAGTATGGAAAACAACAAAATTTAACTAAACTTGAATAGATGGAAATAATAAAAAAGGAAGCTATCGTTAAAAAATACAGCAACGAAAACGAGTTATCAGCAATGGAAAAAGAATTGTTGCAAGCTGCCCATGATGCTACGCAGACGGCCTATGCTCCTTATTCAAAATTCAAAGTGGGATGCGCCATTTTATTAGAAAATGGTGTGCTTATCAAGGGAAGTAACCAAGAAAATATTGCTTATCCTTCGGGCTTGTGTGCTGAAAGGGTAGCCATTTTTCATGCAGGTGCAACTTATCCTAATGTGCCCATAAAAATGATGGCTGTAACCGCTAAAGCCATCGACTATAAAGTTAGTGAACCTGTGATGCCATGTGGCGCTTGCCTTCAAAGCATCAGTGAGTTTGAATTAAAATTTCAGTCGCCAATATGTATAATCTTACAAGGAGAAACAGGCGATATTTATGTGGCTGAGGGAACCAAAACTTTCTTGCCCTTTCAGTTTTATATCAAAGAATTAGCGGGAGGGTAAATACTTCATTGTGCAATACTCCCCTCCTTGGAGGGGCTAGGGGTGGGTTTCGCCAATATTATTATTCATTTTATTTTCAATCCAAGTTTCAATTTCAAAAAGCACATTTATAATATCATGTTTAATCTGCTTATCCGAAAACCTCAGGAATTCTACTCCGTATTGTTCTATTTCAGTTTGCCTTATTACATCTGCTTTATAGGCATCTTCATGATGATGACTATTCCCATCTATTTCAATTACAAGTTTTAAATCCTTACAATAAAAATCAACAATATAATTGAGTATAGGCTTTTGTCTATCAAAATCATAACCTAGCATTTTCTTTTGATGAAGGTGTTTCCATAGTATCACTTCACTAAGTGTTGCATTTTGACGCAATTGTTTTGCTATATCTTTTAAATTTGAGTTATATGGAATAATTTCTCTCATAGTTGAATAAGTATTTTACCCACCCCTAACCCCTCCAAGGAGGGGAATATCTAATCGGTAAATTTATACTTTAATGCATTTACTTACCCCTCCAAGGAGGGGAATATCAATCCGGTAAACTTATACTTTACACATAATTTGTACCTTACTTTTTTATTAGTGGATTAAGCGTCTGACGCCTTGCCGCCCAAACCTGCCCACAATCGTCTGACGCTAGTGGAGGCCTAGTTCTTTTTTCAAGAATCTTCCAGTATGGCTTCTCGGTTCTTTGCAAATATCTTCTGGTGTGCCTACACAAAGCAATTCTCCTCCATATTTACCTCCTTCTGAACCAATATCAATAATATAATCTGCTACTTTTACCATATCCAAATTATGCTCTATCACCAATACGCTGTTGCCCTTGTCAA
>RGVD01000178.1 GCA_010027395.1 Bacteroidota bacterium | reverse complement strand
AATATATTTTTCTGGTATATCAGGAAAATTTACGATAGATGATTTTCTTTCCATTCCTCCTAAATTAATAATATCATGATAGATTTCTTGAGAATATATTCTTAAATAACTTTTAGGATATTTTGATTTTTTTTCTTCTTTAACAGGTCCATTAAAATCAATTGCTTTTTTAATAGATTCTAATATATATTTGTCTTTTGTTGATTGTGTTATTCCAAAAGTTTTGGAAGAATTTGTCTTATTATTTTTTGTTATATGCCCATCAGCAAACCAAAATCCTAAAACATATGCCATTTCATCAGACCAAATTTTAAAAAAATCTTTATTATATTTATACTTCATAAATTTACTCCTAAGTATAAATAGTAACTATTATGCGAATATATAACACTTTATCCAATCAATTTCATACTTTTATTGATATTGCGAATTGAGAATCCCCATTCTTCAGAATATTCAACGCGACTTACGTAAGGATGATTTAGATGAATTACATCTTTCTTTGGATCATAACTCCAGCACTTAATTTTTGTTACGATATTTGTCTCATCAATTGCTTCAACAATCAAATAATGCTTTCCATTTTTTGTTGTCTTCTTCTCAAGACTTTTTGGAATAAACCAACAAATACCCAATTCTTGGTCATATTCCCCAAGAGGAGGAACCATCTTTTCTGCTAGTTTCCTCTGAACTTCTTCAGAGACTATCATATTGATTGGATACACACCTGTCAACTCCAAAGTGTTGAGAATCTTTTCATCGCGTGTAAAATCACCTTCTGCTGCATAAGTTTTAATATTCTCTACAAGATTATCTGGCTTACGAGGACGATCAACTGCAACAGCAGACCAAAAATGTTTGCCTCCTGTAAAACGACTATCCATCAAGGATAAAAGTGCTTCACTTCTACAGAGAGCATCAACATTCTTTTTATTCAATTTGCTATAACTTACACGTGGATGGAAAAGGAACTCCTCAATTGTTTTAAACGGCCTGTGGTCAACGATCTCTTTAATTGCAGCATCACCTACACCTTTGATGGCTGAAAGCGGCTGAATCAATGTTTTTCCATCTTCGCTGATTTCCCATACTTTTCCTGACTTATTAATATCAACTCCCTGAACATTATATCCAGCAGCTTTCACGATATTTACTGCCTTTTCTTTCTTGCTATCTGGCTGACTATCAAGGTAAGCAGCAAGCCACTCGCTTGGATAATAATTGTATAGCCAAGCACATTGAAAAGAAATAATAGAATAAGATACAGCGTGAGACTTATTGAAACCGTATCCTGAGAAGTAAATAAACTTCTGCCACAGTTTCTCACCAACTTTTTCTCCCAACCCTTTATCTACACAACCATTAATAAACTTATCATGTAGTTTTTCTTTAACTTCTGCTTCTTTACCTGTACCCTTCTTGGTCAATACTTTTCGGAGAGAATTGCCTTCGTCAAGAGAAATATCACGACCAAGTTTGTGAGCGAGTAGAGCAATTTGCTCTTGAAAGACAAGGTATCCATATGTTTCACTTGTTGCCTCTTTGATTAATTGATGTTCATAAACAACATCGTCTGGATTATGCTTACTTTCGGCAAATGATTTATCTACCCCGGCAGATAGAGGACCGGGACGGAAAATAGAAGTAATAGAAGAAATATCAACGATATTATTCGGCTTTACTTTCTGACAGAAGTTTTGTGCTCGACTTTCTGTGAATTGGAAAATTCCTGCCCATTTACCAGCATGGAAGATATTTTCATATACATTCTTATCGCTCATATCCAACACATCTGGATGTAGATTCTTCATATAAAATTCTTTTACATCACTGAATGTTGGACTCTTTACTCCCTTATGACGGCGAACAATATGTTGAATGGCTTTCTCCATCATATTCAGTGTTTCAAGACCAAGAACATCAAACTTGATAAAACCCATTGGTTCAAGGTGACGAACGTTTTGACCTTCTGCCCAAGGTGTTTGACGTACACCTTTGCTATTAATCAATGGCATCCATTGATCAAGGTTTTCACCTACAACGATACCACCAGCATGACGCGATGCTGAACGAATTGAACCATGCAACTGTTCAATATGTGTTTTGATGTGTGGATATGTTGTAAGGAATGTTTGAAGAGACTGTGAATACTTCATTACCTCTTCAAATGTTGGCGTATAAATACCAGCAGTAATTCCATGTTCTGCTTTTGCAAGTGGTGTTGCTTCAAGCAACATTTTATTTGTTACTGCATTTACCTCTTGAAAATCAACACCGTAGAACTTACTAATATCCTTGATTAGTGAACGCAGCTGTAGTGTATTCCAGTTTGTAATTGGAACAACATTATTCTTACCCCATTCATCAATCAGGTTCTGTTTCAGACCCATCGCATCGCTTACGTCATAATCGATATCCGGATAATCTGTTGCTGTTTTTGAAAGGAACCGCTCAAATTGAAGACCATATTTAATTGGATCAACCTGAGTAATTCCAAGAACATAAGATACAAGAGCACCAGCAGCAGAACCACGACCGGGACCAGTAATATAACTTTCATTTGCACGATCAGAAATCGCTTTCATTGTCAAGAAATACTTGGCAAATCCACGGTCCTTGATTACATCAAGTTCTCGTAGAAGGCGATCATGATATTCCTTATTGCTCCACTTCTTCATATCTCGCAAACCTGTTTCTGCGAGTTGATCAAGTGTTTCTTCGGCTGTTTTACCTTCTGGAAGAATAAAGTTTGGCAGACGAACAGTATTATCTGGAATAAAGCTCTCAATACGATTGAAGGCAATATCCCATGTTTCCTCAATTGTCTTGAGGACAAAATCGTCGTTATAATTTACACCACACTTGGCAGAATACTTCTTGTATGCCTGCCACATTTCATCGCCATTCTTGGGATAAAGTGTATATTCCATGTCATCAATATGATCTGGAAGTGTAGTGTCAATTACTTTGCCATTACCAAGGAAGCCAAGTTTCTTATAAATTTCTCGGTCCTTCCATGCACCGGGAGTTGGATAATGACTATCGCCAGTAGAAATAACTTTAATACCGAATTCTTGACAAACTCGGATTACAAGCTTATTCAATTTATGCTGTTCAAGGATACCATTCCATTGAACTTCGCCATACCAACGATCACCAAATACATCAATCATCTTGCGTGATGTTTCACGCATAGCATTTAGTACAGCATCTTCGCCATTTTCCCAATTTTCCCAAAAATCAGTAGCATACACTCCACCAAGACAGGCAGAGGATGCAATAATACCTTCGTTATATTCCTTCAGCATTTGGTAATCAATGCGAGGAAAACGATAGTAATTCTCGTCTGAAAAACTCTTGCTGATAAGAGTAAAAAGATTATTCAGACCTTTCTGATTTTGTGCGAGAAGGACGAGATGAGAACGCCGATTGAGGATACTCTTTTTAGTCTTCTTTGTCTCTTCTTCGTTCTCAACAATCGCTCCTGTGATCTCCTCGTCCTCTTTCTTTGCTTTTGTTGTTTTTTCAATTTCTTCCTTATCTTTCCGCCAAGCAGCAATAGAAGGATGAAAATACATTTCACAGCCATAGATCCCTTTGATCTGGCGTCCTTCTTTAATCATCTTCTTGATATGGATAACTTGCCCCGCTAAAGCATTCATATTGCCATGATCCGTGATTGCAAATGCATGCAATCCATTTTCATAGGCAAAATCTAAATGTTCATCAGGCATACCAAGCCCATCATGGATACTATATCCAGTATGCGAATGAAGACCTACGAACTTGATTTTAGAAATCTTACGTTCCATTCATTAAACTCCATTTTCTTTCTAATTTAGGTATTTTATAATCTTTTATTCTATTAAAAATACTTGTAAAAGTTTTGCCATTAAAACAAAGTTTATAAACATTCTTTTGTTTCTGTATTTTTGGAAGTACAATATTTAATTCTTTTTCAAGAATTTCTTTGAACCAAGACATCATTTCTTTTGTGCCTATTATCGCAGAATTTATATATTGATATTTATCCTTATTTATAGTTTTATAAATTGTCCCATCACCATCTAAGTAACCAACAAAAAAAGACAATATTAAATCTATGTCGTTTAATTTAGGTGGTTGAAGAATTAAAGATTTTTTTGGTATTATGTTAAAATTTTTCCTTAAATCTTCATATATCTTACGAGAACTTATCGATAAAACTGCAGCACCAGAATAATTTTTGATATCACCAGAATATTCAATATCTCGTTTTAGTTTATTTAAATGTTCCTTATCTCCCATTTGCAAACAAATATAAGTTCTATAGTCTCTTTCTCTTACATTTCCGTCAGCCGCTAAAAAGCCAGCCCAATAACAATTTAAAACATTTGGAGTTTCAAAAAAATTCTCATTTATATTATATCGTCTTTTGTGGGATAGCTTGTTTTTTCCAATACCTCTTTTATTATATAAAGATAATTTTCTAACCTGATTAACGACAGATTCAACTGTTCTTTCTAATTTAGAAGAAATTTCTTTATAAGATATTATTTCATAATTTTCTTTTAGATAATTATTTTCTTGTTCCGTCCATCTTTTTCCCATACATTTCTCTCCTACTATATTTAGGTGTTGAAATGTATTTTATCACAAAAGATAAATTGATTTAACTAATCACTTCACAATCAACTTCATCTTCATAGAAATAGTATTCTTTTCCATCAACTTGCGAATACCAAATATAGCCATTATCGTTTTCAATTGAATCTTTTTCAAAAATATCACTATGTTTTTCAACTTTGGTGATGATGCCAAGTGTATTATAAAAGCGAGGGTGTGGGAGAAGAGTAGGGCGACAACGTATACGGGCAATCCGCTGGCTCATATGCGGTGGAAGGTTGGGATGAAGGCGAAGGAAACGAATATCTTTTACAAGAACAAGATCACCAACTTTGTATTTCATTTAATCACCTCACCATCAACTTCATCTTGGTAGAAATAGTATTCCTTATTATCCGCCTGTGAATACCAAATGTAAGCATTATCGTTTTCAGTTGAACCCTTTTCATAAAGGTCAGTATGTTTTTTAACTTTGGTGATAATACCAAATGTATTTTTAAGGCGAGGAAGCAGATGAAGACAAAGGTGAGGGCGAAGGAGATGGCTAAGGTGAATATCTTTTACAAGAAGAAGATCACCAACATTAAATTTCATACTACATACCATCCCGGTTCTTATAGTTATTTATCTTTGTTCTTTCCGCTGCGTTTTTTACCAGTTCTTGCTTTGCTCATT
>RGVD01000177.1 GCA_010027395.1 Bacteroidota bacterium | reverse complement strand
GGCTGATCCTCAGAAACTTTGTTCTTGAGGTATTTGTCTTTACCTTCCTCTTTTAACTCCTGGGTACGCTCCTCAAACTTATCGCTGCTGAATTTCAGGAATATCAAGCTCAATACGACATGCTTATACTCGGCAGATTCTACCGTACCGCGTAGTTTATTCGCAGACTCCCAAAGGGTTTCTTCAATGGCCTTTTGTTTAGTTGGCTTCTTTTCCTTTTTGGCCTTTATTTCCTTATCGCTGTTTTTCTTTGCCATATTTACTATATCTGTTTTAGTGGGCATTGGCTATAACTTTTTGAGTGCAGGCGATCGTAGCCCTATGTTGCACCTGCGGCAGGGCTATGGCGCTTGCACGCTGTTATAGGGCGCTGTTTATTCCTTTGTCATTAATGTAATTCGTCAAGTCATCGAGTTTTAGAACCTTGTCATATTGGCTTTTCACTTTTCCGAGCTTACAATCTTCTGTTATTAGTTTCAAAAAGTCACTGAAGTCCGAATTTTCATTAGCAAGTCGATTTACTGTGTCCCAGTCTATTTCTTGATTAATACTTGATGGAAATAAAATTTCACTTTCAAAAACATTTTCAGAGTTTAATTTAATAATTCCAATTCCGAATGCATTATTAAGTCGCCTAACTTCGTCTTTAAATGTTGGGTCATCATCAATATTTAGAGCAACTAGATAACCTTCATTTGCCCAACTTGAATTTGATACAGCTTGAAAAAAAGATTGCCTAAGATTACCAAAGTTCAGTGATATTTTTAATTCAAATGAAAATAGCTTGATTGATGTTATTGAAAGATGATTTTGAATTTCTAATGTTTCTGATTTGTAGTCCCTAAATGGAAAATAAACGCCAACAAGGTCTGGGTGTAACCATTCATTTTGTCCTTTCGTGGCTTTTGATGAATTTTCGTGATAAATTGTCTTTAGGTTAGCTTTGAAATGACTATCACCATATGCATAAGCTACTAAAACAGAATGTAAATCTCGCTCATTAAATTGTTTTCTTTCTACTTTTCCTTTCTTAGCATCTTCTGTTTCTTTTTGTTTTTGAACTTTTTGAATATCAATTTTGTCGGCAAGTTTTCTAAGGAAAAACTGAGCAGGTCTTTCACTGGTCTGTATAATCATTGAACTATCACCGTTGTTATTGATGTCAGTGTAGCAATATGCAGCAATTGTCGCCCAAGGTGTTTTACCTGTTGTCGTATAGTCTCCAATTGTCCCAAGGTCATTTGCCTTGTCCCAAATTTCTTTTGCAGAAAGAGGGGTTGCCACTTTTTCAATAGTCCTTTCAATGATGTCCCAAAAAGTTGTTTTTGCCATATTTTTTTTGTTTTTGCCGTGTCGATTTACAATGCTATAGAACGTTTCGCAGCTACAAGAAGTTGGCGATTTCTGAGACGAAAACTTTCTGCCACCACTAAACTTGATACGAAGCACAAAGCTTCATTTAACCGCTGAATCGCCTATTTCTTGTAGGTGCTGTTATGCCCAGTGTATTTGTCACTATTACTTACCACAGTAGTCCGGTTGATATACAAAACATGATGCAAAATAGAGTTTCTTTTCAGGAACGGAATTTTGTATTACAGCATTCATTGACCCGTGTTTGTAATAAAACCTATTTGGATTTTCTTCGTCATTAACAAATCCCATTAAATATTTGTAATGTTGTGTAAACGCTATTAAGTCCTCAAGAGAATTAAAATAAATCCTAAAGATTCCAAGATACTCGGCATTTTGATATTTTTCAAAAACGATAACATTATTATAATATTTTATCGCAATTTCGGGGTTTTCCGGATTGTTTTGATTGGTAGCATTAATGCCTCCAATTCGATCATCCAATTTCGCTTCTTGAATTATTTTAGTTAATCCTGTTTGCGAACAATAATTATCTAAAATATAAATTGGACAATACTTTTCAAACTCTTTAATTAATTTATGGGTATTTATATCATTTTGAGCATGCAAATTCGCACAAAATGCCAAAAATAAAGTCATTAGAATTGTTGATTTCATAATTATTTTCCTTAATTACAGTTTTTAAATCTATTACACGCATCTGTCACCCCTCGGTCACAAGCAAGTCCAAAGTCTTTACATGCCAAATCGTTTTTGTCAATACCTAGAAATGAAATCCCCCTATAGTAATACAAATAGAATGCATTGTTCTCAAATTTGATTGCATTTGAAAAAGATTCAATCGCTTTTTCATATTGCTCAAGTCCATGAAAGCACCTACCTTTTAGATAATAGTTTTGATAAGAAATATCATTTTTTAGAGTTTTAAGATACTCCTGCTTCTCTTTGCTGAGGCTATTAAAAAGATTTTCGTAATTTGATATTGCGTCAAATCCATTTTGCCATTCCCTAAGTCTTACTGAAGATAGCGCAATGTTGTGATTTACAATGAGTAGATTCAAAGAGTAATAGCAAAAAACATTCTCAAGTTGTGTGTCATATTTTCTTGCCGTCTCAAAATCTGTTTTAGCATTGTTAAAATATTTATATGACAAAGCGTAATTTTCTCGCAATAATGCGCAAAGCCCGAGTGCGTTGTTAATTTCAGCTCTATTATCGAATGTTTTTTTATCTTCGGATTTGGAAACATAATTCATTAAAGTTTTTTCGCAAAAAGTTTCAGCTTTGTTTAAATAAAAGTAATTAATTCCTTCTCTGTCAATGTTTTTTCTTGCCATGTACAAGAAATATTTAATGATGCCTTGCAAGCAAATTGGTTCATAATATTTTTCAGAACTAAACGAATTAGTAATAGCACCGTATTTTATAAGTAATTTGTCAGTGTTTTTATCTGCACTTGCAATAAGACTTCCAATAAGTTCAATTATAAAATTTTCGTCTTTTGTTTTTTGATAAGCTAACTCTAATGCAGAGTTGTATTTCTCTTGTTCGCCTTTGGATAAAAATAATATACCTAATTCGTATGCTATTTGAGGATCGTATGAGAACCTTATTGCTGCTTGATAGGATTCAATTGCTTGCAATAAATTTATTTTACTGTTTGTTTCTAAGTATGCATTAAACTTATTTCTTGCTGAGCTTAATATGTACGGTAAATTCGTTAAGTTAAAATTGGCATCCTTAGTGAGCGATTGAACTAAAGCGGATATTTCATTCTTTTTGGACGAATTAAAACCTTTCTTTACAGCAATTTCTCTCTCGTTTTTTGGTGGGTGCGTAGAATTTGTATTGTTGTCAATCGGAAAATTTATCAGTAGGGAATTGACGTCATCTGATGAAGCGCCGTACATGCCAAGCATATATCCACCAAACTCATCTGCTGCAAGTTCATTTTTTCTGCTTTCCTGCAAGGATGTTGCTTCTTTTTCTGTGTGTCTTAATAAGTGATGCCCCATTTCGTGAGCAATTACAAAAAGATGAAACCAGTCATTTTTACCATACTTTATGCTTTCCATCCATTCTACATCAAGAAGAATATACTTTACACCATTGTAATTGATGGCGACTGCATTATTTATATCCTTACAAACTTTTGTTACAAAATAAGTATTTTTCAAGTTAATTTTCACAAGCATGTCCTCTACAAGTATGCTTGCATTAATATTATCCTGGTAGTTGACATATTCTGATAAACAGAAAACAGTGTTAACATATTCTGGTGAGAAAGAACAAACATTTTGTCCTTTTACTAAAGTGGAGAATAGAAATATAAAAATAGTGATAAACCGTTTCATTTAATCAAATTTAGAACTTTACTTAAATCTCTTTTTCGAATTAAAAATGGTATTTTGGTAATGCCCAATTTAATACAAAGCGCAATTCTATGTTTTCCATCCAAGATAGTCCATTTATCTCCACTGATATTTATTATTTCTGGTGGAATTAATTTATTGCCTTTGTGAATAAATCTTACGAGGTTCTTAGTATGCTCATCGATAATAAAATTGTATAAGTCAGAACCAAAGTCCGTACAGCCAATTACTTTGGAGATGTCAAGGTCGAATGTCGTTAAATCATCCTTGCTGTCTGAAATTCCTGTACGAAGGTCATGAAACGGCATATCGGCAATCTCTATTATGAATTCAACTTTCAATGTTTGTATTTTTTCTAAGTCCATTTATTACTTAATTCTAGGATTGTCGTATTGGCATACATTGGGCATAATGTTTTGCAGCTAACCGAAGGGCGGGACTTTTACCACAAAACTTGATTTGAAAAACTAATGTTTGATTAACCACAAAACCGTCTTTGGAACACGAAACCCCGCTTTTTGAATAGGTGCTGTTATAGGCTGGCGTTAACGTTCGCAAGGGATTTCTATATGGTTCACTTAGTTTAAAGATATTTTTCATTAAATAGGTTAATTTATATTTTTATATAATGACTTCATTGACTTTAACAATGTAATTATTTGTGAGGCATGAGTCTGAAATATTGTGTCTATTAACTCAGTCTGAATTTGTGTTTCACTCATTTTCTCGAAAACAATTATGCCATAAGGGTTTTGGGCATTGGTGTTCCTAAAACTGTAAACATAAAATGACCTACTTCGCATAGTTAATTTTTTTAATCTTTCATCACTAATGACGCAATTTGCCTTCATGAAGTTTCTATATTCTGTTCCAATTTTCCCTGTCCACTTAGGAATATTGTGTATTTCGAAAGCCCCTTGTTGCCAACCTAAAGCTATAAATCCTTCATTATCTGGATAAGTTTCTAAACCAGTTTTATTATGATCTGGATTATCAGTCGCTCTCCCAAGCAACATAAATGAATTACCATCATGCTTGTATAAACTTACTCTACCATTGCCATTTGCAGTCGCATAAAACGTTTTGAAAATTTCTTTGATACTGTCGCTGCACAGATTGTAATACTCATTTTTTATTTTATTCAACTTAGTTTTGGACTTGTTAAGTTCTTCTGAAACTTCTTTTAATTTTTTTAATTTACTTTTTTCATAAGCTGATAAAACAATGCTTATTAGTCCAAATAGAACACCTATTGAAACTAAGGTCGTATTTGATTCTTTCCATGTTTTGCTGAATATTACAATTGTTTCGTTAGTAGATTTAATATCTGCAAGTAGAAAAATATAACCCGATGAAAATCCAAATATCTCAGGCTTGTGATGTAAAAGAAGTGTTCTTATATATGGTATTAACCACAGTATTAAGATTAATAGTAAATATCCAAGAATAAAGAATACATCTTCTGTCATGCTAAATTGTTATTTAAATAAGTCCTTTTTACAATCATTGTGGTCTCCTCTACGCTTGCCTATAACGGTTTGCGGCTTGGCGTAGTGGCGGATTTGAACCACAAATGTTCATACGAAGCACGCA
>RGVD01000176.1 GCA_010027395.1 Bacteroidota bacterium | reverse complement strand
TTCTCCACCAGATTTTTAATAATTTCCCTAAAAATTCAGGGTTATTTTGGATTTAAAATTAATTCGATTATTAATCCCATAAATCTACACCTTTTTAGACCATATCTTAATCTCTTT
The DNA here is from genome assembly GCA_010027395.1 of Bacteroidota bacterium. Lineage (GTDB taxonomy): Bacteria > Bacteroidota > Bacteroidia > UKL13-3 > UKL13-3 > RGVD01. The sequence goes on along the minus strand of RGVD01000176.1, from coordinate 5,313 downwards.
CATCTTATTTAAAGAAGAGATTTGGAAATACTAAGCCTTTAATTGTTAATAGAGCTCTGAAAAATGGCTCATAAGTATCTTGACATAGGTCAAAAAGCTCATATTCAGGAAATTATCCTTCAATAATCATTTATTATTAGGGATTTACTCCTGGAAACTTTAATTAACCATAACAGGCTTAAATTAAGCTCAATTAATCGTGTAAATGGGTGGAAAAATCAACTTCTTCAATTCCTTTCTTTCTATACACCTCTCTAAATATAGCCCAGCAAGTATCAGCTATCCAATCTGCTGATAATTAACTATATGCTTATTTTCTCTAAAAATCAGCATTATCTGGTTTAATCGCAAAGGCTATAGCCTCTAAAAACATTTTATTCTTTTCTTTTCCAGTGAGATCTGACCTGGCGTGAAGTTCCCCACAAATAAGCTGCGAAATAGGTTGAAATAAATAATACAAACCACACATAGTTCCTCTCCAATACATCTATTGTGAAATATGGGTTAATTTTAGTATTTCTTAATGGAAGATATTGTAGATGGAACCATTTATGTGATTTGGCTTATTTCTATTCTTCCATATTGCGGAGTTATGATTTGGGGAGACATCTGGGTGTACTGGGTCAGTGAAGTAATAATTAACTATTTTTCTCACATCATCTTCATTTTCTGGTCTGACAAAGATTACTTTTGTTCCTCTGCTGATTTAAGCAAACATGCCTAGAAACATGGTGCCGTATGATTATGGGACACCTTACACCCATCCAGCTGTCGTGTAGATCTGCTCAATAAAGAACTCATCTGGCAAATCTTCAACTGCGTTCTCAGAAGGTTTAGTGTTTGGATCTTTGAAACGTCTTTTGGCTTTGAAGAGGATCATCCTGTCTTGGCGGGCGGCTTCAAGCTGTCTTGGACCGCTCAGGGACTATAGGGCCTGGAACTCTGGGGTTTTTTCGGTTTTTTCCATTTTTTAAATTTTTTATAAAAATTAATTATAAGATCCGGCGCGTAAAAAATTAATTTCCCCGATTAAAATAAATTTTAATAAATGGAAAATATAATTTAACAATGGGATAAGAAATCAATGGGTTCTTAATTAAGTGCAGCATAGCAATAATATGAATATATAATTAAAGTTAGTGGCGTGGATAATCCACTTCAAATCTCACTGCCATAAGATTATTTCTTGACAGGAAATAAATTATTTCAAATAATACATTATGATGTGACTCTAACTAAAACACTTGATGGAACTTTACCACAATTCCCAGCCAGTATTAGTATGCACTGCGATAATGCTAGTGGCTGCTATAATAAAACTGGAAAGATAACTGACATGTTAGAATATGCAGTTCCTAGAGAAACTACTTTTTACACCAGTGGAGCGACAAGTTATTTAGAAAAATAATTTAAAAATAGAGACGCGGAATTAGATAAAGAATAAATATCTGTGCCATACAGTTAAAGTGCAAAAATCACATTTTACTGTAATTACAGTTAATCTGTGGGGAGTAAATTATTATATTCAGATAATTTATTTAATTATTCAAATTATACTTTAACGATAAGAGTACTAAACGCTGAATGATTCATCATAAACCTAATATACGTACTCCTGTTCTTTTAATTTCTACTATTACATCTGCATAACACCAAACATACATCATGCTGGCTCTATTAGTCCCATTTGCATCATCACAATTTATCACTATTTCAAAAGGTCTAGTTCTAGTCGTATCCATTCCAGAAATAACGCTTTCGTCTGTTGGAAAACCTTCTAAATTTATAGCGTAAAGAGCTTTTCCAATACATCTATTTTCATGGAAAAATGGATATCCGATATCTGTGGAAATGTTCGAAGTTGTAATATGTCCAGCTAAAGCTTTTCCATCTGAGGATAATTAACTAGACTATGTTGCTACCACCCATTTAGTCATATCTGTCACATCGTAAGGTCTTTCTGTCAGGGCGAAATTTATTGGATTAATGGAGCACTCTCCCCAAATATTGTTTAATTTTCCAAAACATTTTAAAAGAGAATTATAAAATTACCCATTATTAGGTGATGTATAGACGCATCCAGCATGACCTTATATTGGCTGTGGGGGTAAATATAATGAGCCAAATTTAAGCTATAATTAAGTTATATTATGAGATAACCTCCAATGTTTTCTACAGAAAGGATATGTAGCATAATCATTAGATAAAAAAGCAATACATAGCATTCTTAGACTTTCAAATCCCATATTTATTTACCAACTTCCTTTTAAAGCTGAAGTATTTGAAATTGGAAATTATGGACCTAATTTCCACATTGAAGTGTGAAGCACACAACCTGATGGAGAATCTAATTAAGCATCTATTCTACTATTTACCTCAGGCCCAAAATAATAAATATCAGCCCATATTTCGAATTTCGATATTTACCAAGTTCTCTGAGCGATATTCGTAATATTCCTAGTTGAAGCACCATTATTTTAATTCCATCCCTATGTCTATAAACCATCTAGAGCAGTATCATAATATCCTGACGTGAAACAGGCGTATGGATTTAATCTGAATTCAAAAAGTAAATTATCAAAAACTTTCATGGGTAAATATTTGTAATTTTCTGTGGGTAATAATATTCCAAATATGGCGCTCATTAATGGAATTGTAAATAGTTTTTTATTAGAAACTATAGGTCTAGTCTATAATTTACCATTATTTAGCCATCCTTGAGGTAAATATGATGATAAATATGTTTCAAAACCACCATTCATATATGGTGAAAATGGTATTTAATAACCGCATAGCTTCGGATCCATATAATTAGCATTGGTGCTATTATAATTAGTATAGTCGTTTAAAAATTATGTATCAATCCCCCTAGATTAATATCCTTATAAATCGGCCACCCAAAATTATTTAATTAAACTCAACTCAGTTCTACCATATGCTCTACTCACAGCCCCAAAAACATTTTATCTGCCCGCTATATCTTAATCTTATAAAAAATTTTCAGTATAATATGTTTATTGTGTGCTAGCCTGATCTAAATTTCCAGTTAGAGTATTAGATATCATATCAACTATTCCTCTTGCTTATATTTGCACAGTGTTCATTTTGATGAGATGTTACCATACTCCGTTATTGGTCACTCCAGCACAATAAATTCTGCTTTGACCACCAGTCGCAGCGTTGGCACTACTATTTTCCTGCAGGGAGGGAGCTATAATTACCTATCTTTGAGGTAAAAAAAACGTAGTTTATGGTTTGGCTGACTAATTCGAATATAATGTGCTCCCTTGACTACTCACCCAATTACCAAATGTAAATGCTGTATCATTAGTGAATGCTGTTAATCCTGAGGTGGGTGCTTATTGAGCATAAGTATATATATTACTCTGTATGACACTACCTAAATTAGGCTACGTTTAACCTTCTTATACTTTATAGGCTCCCATAGAGCCTCTATTACCTTATCCGATACCCTCGTGTAATTTATTATTCCTTAAATCCTCAGGTTGCTATAAATCAGTCAACATAGCTGCAACCTGGTCAAATTCTTCAATTCTTTCAATTTCTTGAGAATTATTGTATGCGATAAATTAATTTATAAATCCTTGTGCTGAACTATCCACTTATAGCGCCACTCCCGGTTATAGTGTGTCAGGATAAACCACTTCTAACTAAATAAATGTATTATAAGGGTCCCAAAATCCATCACTTTATATAAAAAATCTAACTATATCATTATTGGTGTAGCTGTTGATGGCTGCGGTCGGTGTGAACCTAGTTTATCTATACTGAACAGGAAATCCTGCTGGTTTTATATTTCCGTAAGATAATTATTTTGGGAAATTTGACATAAATAAGCTTCAATTTTAATTAAATTATTATTAATTTTTAAAATATATTGATATGGCTCTAGCAGAAAAAACTAGATTAAAAGGAACAAAATATGATATTGGTGGATTTGCTATAAGAAATAGATATATTTCTAAACCAAATAAAGCAAGGACTGTGGAGGCTTGGTCAGAAAGAATTACTGATGATGAGCTTGGTAATTTGAGAACATTTGACCCAAAAAATTTAGTTGATGCTTTAATGATTATGCGCCCAGCTGTATAATAAGGTCTAGATTACATAAATGCAGAGATGCCTGGCATTTATTTAGTAATGTGGTCAGGTAAAGAAATCAACGAGAGATTCACTCAGGATCAAGCTGAATAAAAATTGAGTCGTTTCGCCCCTGATAAAGTATATAATAAGCCCATCGGATATAAAAGAAATGAGGTATATCAGGTGACCGGCTCTTATTATAGAGCCTCAGGAAAAATACCGGTTGTAGCATTCATTGTAAGAGAGGGGACGGGTAAGGTTATAATACTTAGTAAAGCATGTTTAAAGCCAGCTAAAAGAGCATATTAGATATTGGCTGCTTTAGAAACAGGGTGGGCTTAAATAGCACTAACTTGTAGAAATGGGTCAGATGGATCTAATGCAGTGGACTAACTTAAAGCTGTAATAAATTTTTTAATATATTATAATACTCTGGCTCAAGCGACAAATAGATTGAGAAAAGTTTACTCATATCCATATGTATCAAATGAAGGATGGAGAATGAGAAGAATGCCTTAAACTAGAGCGACATCGATACTCATGAGATTAAAAAAGAGATTAATTGAGAAAGGTGAACTACCTATTCCAAAAAATGCCAATGCTGCATACGTAGCCAACTATATAGCGACAAATAATAAACTAGTCGTTGATACTGTAGCAAAATTGAATGTTGCAGGCTTGAAGAGAATGGAAAATGGAGCTGCTACATCACTTTAAAAAATGAAAGCTAGAATGAATCAAGGAGTATAATATTTATAATAACCAGATTTGGGTTTGGGTGGAGCTAGATATAATGATAGATATAAATAACTTGAAGACAGAATGTTTGATCTAGATGATGGTGACACGGTCCTGAGTGAGTTATAATAAGCATATCGTGAAAGGGGGGAAGTGGGTGGTTTGAGATAGCCTCAATTGCCTTATACGCCTGTGGTGCAATAGGCGATGTAATAAGAATTATAATAAGCACAAGTCTAATAAGTAAATTAGGGATTATAGTAGCTTCAGGAGATGGTAGTGGAATAACTTTAGACAAGTAATAAAAAAACAAAAGCTGGAAAAATTGCAGATGTACCTCTGACCATATCAAATAAATCCACACCTAGAATAACAAGGACATCAGCAAAAGTGAAATGATTAAATTAATATATCGTATTTTAAATATTATTAAATTTCAACTAATATTCTAGATTTCAGGTACTATTTTAA
>RGVD01000175.1 GCA_010027395.1 Bacteroidota bacterium | reverse complement strand
TTCTTGGTAGCCGCTCAAAATGATACTTTCATTTTGTTGATTAGAAAAAATAAAAGTAGGAATTACTTTAACGTTTAATTCAATAGCATACTCCAAATCTTCTTCAAATTTTACTAACGCCATTTTGCCAATATCATCAATAAGTCTTACTTTGTCTAAGCCCACCTCTATTGCCGTTTCTATTAATAAATCAATATCGGTGATGTTTTTACTTTCAAAAAATAAGAGTTCTTTTATTCTTCGATGAAAATGAAAAGCTTTGATTTTATTCTGTAATTGTGCTGCTTTGATTGCAATGGAAGGAGGAAACGAAGAGGATAAAGGAGATTCCAACCATACATTTGGCGAGATAGGCATATTGTACTTCTCGGCCATTTCTTTCCAATGTTCAGCTGCATCATTGGGGTTTTTAATTTTGCCACTGTTATAACCTTGCCAACTTGGAAGCAATCCTCCCATGTGATATTTAATCTCGAAATATTTGCTATACCTCAAAGATAATTTTCTTAATTGGGGTTGAACTAGCCAACAAGTTGAACAAACGGGGTCAGTAAAATACAATAATTGAATGACAGGTTTCTCTATCTCTTTCTGATTTAATTGGGTTATTAATGGTAAAGTAACTTTTGCATCTGAGGCATTTAAGAAATTATCTTTTATTTCCCTACCCAAATTAATATGCTCTTTTAATTGGGTTGCCCTAGCTTCATAAAATTTATGACAAGTATCCTCAAATGTAGATTTATTATTAATAAGCAATTCTGCCATTTTACTTGCATCTAGCAAGGCATTGGTAGTTCCTGCGCTTGTAAATGGCAGAGCCACATGCGCAGCGTCTCCAATTAAGGCAACATTACTTTTATGAAAAGCTGGCAATAAATCAAAGTCGGTTGAGTGCCATACATAGTTGTTGTTAAAATTATTTTTTGATAAAATTTCAAACACTTCTTCAGGGAAATGATTTAAGAGTTCATAGCACAGTGACCTCAGGTTTTCAGGAGATTCATCTTGGTTTTTCTGGAGGTTCACATCAAACTGCATGAACCAAACCATCTCTTCATTTGAGCATGGAATTAAACCTATGGCAAGTCCATTTTTATTACAAATATATTTTGTAAACGTGCTTGGTAAACGTGCAATTAAATTAGGATTATGCACGACTCCAACTATTTCTTTTACTTGAACTGGAGTGAAATTTATATCACCAAAAAGGGATTGTCTTACCCTTGAATTTGCACCATCACAACCAATAAATATATCTCCATATTCTACATCTCCATTGGCAAAAGCAGCAGCTATGGCTTTTTCATTTTCATAAATGAAGTGAGAGAATGTTCTATTATAATGTATTTCACTTTCAAAGATAAAATCATTCAGATACTTAATAATGTCAATACGTTTCATACATATCCAAGACTCAAGTTCGGTGGATTGAATGATGGCATTATCCGGTCTTTTTAATACAATTTTATCTATTACTTGGCCAGGTATTTCAATACCGGGATTGAAAGCAGAAATATCATTTAAGATATCCATTGCATCAGGATGCATTAGGAAGGCATGACCCTTTCGAGGCATTTCTGAATCTCTTTCATTTATCGAAATTTCGAAACCATTGTTTCGCAGTATTACAGCCAAAGCCATTCCTGCTATTCCACTTCCTATGATTACTACTTTCATCTTTCGTTCAGTACTTTTGTTATTCGATCCAAACCTTCTTTTAATATTTCTTCTGAGGTGGCAAAACTAAGTCGAATATGGCCCGCAGCTCTATCTCCAAACCACTTACCTAATCCGGGAACAACAGCTACTTTGGCTTTTTCTAGCAATAAAGTATCGGTAATGTCTGGAAAAACCAAATAGCATCCTTGTGGAGAATGACAAGTTATTCCTACTATTTTATTTAAGTCATCTACACAAATATCCCTCATGTTTTTGAGGTGATTAACAAAGCTATGCAGCCAGTCTTCGCAATCGTCAAGAGCAGATTTTACAGCCACTTGAGCCAATACATTACAGCCGTGTGTGGTAGAATGATGATCTGATGCAAGCAACACTTGTTGGTATAATTTTTCATTGGGAGCTATAACCGATCCAACTCTTAAGCCAGCCAAACCGTATGATTTACTATAACCAGTTACTATAATGGTTTGCTGTTTGATTGCATCACTCACAGATGCAATGCTTGTATAAGCATGTGGGCCAAAAACGATATCACTCCAAATTTCATCAGAAAGAATGATTAGATTGTGTTTAATCGCTAAATTGCCAATTTGCTCTAGTTCGAATTTAGTAAATACTTTTCCAGTTGGGTTTAGAGGGTTGCAAAGACAAATCAGCTTTGTTTTTGCGGTGATGGCATTTTCCAAAGCCTCTATATTTATCATTCCGTCCGGAGCAAGAGGAACTGACAAAGGAACTGCAGTACCTTGGCATGATTCTACTGAATATTTAAATAAGAAATCAACGGGATTTAAAACAATAGCCTCATCTCCTTTAGAAATAAAAGCCTTGCAGGTCATCAATATGCCATAGGCTGCGCTGTCAACGGCTATAATAAAATCCGGATTGGTAGCAACATGACGCTTGTTTGTATGAAACCTAGCCACAGATTCTCTGAAAAAAAATGACCTTCGGCAGGTGCATAGGAGAAATACCTTTCTGAGGCATATTTACTAATGGCTTCTGCAATTTATGGAGCGCATGGAAAATCTGGGTCTGCGGCAGTTAATGGAATTACTCCTTCTGGCACTGCTGCCCACCTTAAGTTAAATGCCCTTTGCTTTAAAAGGTCAAGTCGAATTTCTTGATTTGTAAACATCCGTTTGGTTTGGGTATTAAAAAGTATTTAATGTCAAATCACTAACACATCCCTACAAATGAAATTTTTTAATTTCGAATTTCAAACAAATATTAATAGTCTATTTTTCTATACCAGTTGTATATTTTTTATTTTAAATAAATTAATGTTAAACCCCAAAAGGACTTTTAGGTTTTTAATAGAGGTAAAAAAGGATGCTAGGAAATCTGAAATCTTTGTAAACCTGATGCTTAATCTTTTGAATATTCACCCAGAAATTTATTGGGTCTTATGCCATAAGCCTTAACTTTTCTTCTTTTGCCGAGCCATAAACTTTGAGGTAATCCACGAATGCCTAATTTTTTACTGATTTCTTTACTCCCCAAAGCCACTAAATAATTTGGTTTTGACTGTGAATCATACATTCTAAGTTCGTAGCTTTTGTTTACATACAGGAACAGTATTACTTTCAGATGATTGGAATCTGTTTGGGCAATAACTCTGAGCAAAGCCGTATCCTTTTCGAAATTTTGTGCCGACTCGCTTGTGAAGTACATAAACACATTATATTTACGTAAGCGTTTTATTTTTTGCTTTTTGCCATCAGCCCTTGTGAAAACGAACTTCTTAATCTTTTTGCCTGTCATAATTTTACCAAATAACAAATCGCTACTTCCGGGTTTAAATCTAATAAATTGACCCGCTGGATTTATTTCTAGTATTTCATAAACGAAGCCATTCTTTTCAAAAAACATTTGATTTTTATCTTTTGATATTTTAGTACTATACAAATCACTATTGGTATCAAAAATCGTGTCGTTGTAATTACTAACTACCACCTTGTCTGTATCAACATCATTGTATTTACCATTACTATTGGCATCAAACAAGGCTATTTTAAATGAATCATTCCCGATTTTGGCAATGCCATACCGGGTCACATAGCGTTGTTCTCTGTAACAATGTTCAGTGCCAATAAACTTTCTGTCTTTATAAAAGAAATCAAAGTAATCATCCATTTGTTTCTTGAATTCATACTTCCCAAAAAGGTTATTTTTTGTTAGCAAAATTTGTATGCTTCCTTGCGGATTCATACCGTTTTTTAGTTCTAGTAATTTTCCGGGTTCATAATAGTAAGGCAAGGTCAAACGTTCATCATCTGTAAAATCATAGTTGTGATTATTGTCTATGAAAATGTGAGGGTGCTTGGTTTGTGGGCCTCCTATTAGTACCGAGGTAAATCCTGGGTTTTGATTGTCTTGTTTGCCTGTGAAGAACAAAAAACCATAGGCATAATTGGTGTAACCTTTAGGTTTAATTATGCGAATATCCTTTGCCTTACGCATGTTCTCAAAACTAAGGGTTTTAATAGTATCACCTTGCAGCCAAAATAGGGGCATGGTGATTTGATATTTTTCAAATCGTTCATCTTTACCAAGATTATTGGTTTCAACTTTATATTCAGTTTGCCCAATTGCTGTTAAACTGAAAATTATAAAAAATAGGATGAAGTTGTATTTGTTCATGTGGTAGAATAACGTGGCAAAAAAATATAAATTTTCTCACTAATCATTATTTCTTATTTTTGAAACGTAATGAAAATAAAAAGGAACATCATTTTTATACTCCTGTCAATTGTGCTAGTAGGCTCAATCTCATCCTGTAAAGGTCATAAAGGTATGGCTCGAAATAAAAAATGTCATTGCCCTAAAATGTAGATGAATAAGCCTTTAATTAGTTTAGTTACCGTTTGCTACAATGCAGAAAACCTGTTGGCCGATACACTCCAATCAGCCATTAACCAAAGCTATAAAAACATTGAGTTGGTTATTGTAGATGGTAATTCGAAAGATAACACTTTGCAGGTGGCAAAACGTTTTCAAAGTCATATTGGTACACTTATTTCGGAACCAGATAAGGGAATTTATGACGCCATGAATAAGGGTATAAGGGCAGCTAAAGGTGATTGGATTTATTTTCTAAATGCAGGTGATTCTCTGATAAGTGAACATATTCTTGACGAAGTTTTTAATGCTAATATTCCTTCAGATTGTTTGTTTATTTACGGCAAAGTGCAAACCCTAAATGAGCCAACTGGGGTAAATTATATAGCTGGAGAAAAGGTGACTTTCTCTGATTTTTTTACTAAATATCCTATTTGCCATCAAGCCACTTTTACCCATAAAGATGCTTTTTTACAATTTGGTTATTACGACTCAAACCTGCGGCTAGCGGCAGACACCGAATGGTTTGCACGTATTTTTAAAAGCCATTCAAATCAGACATTTTTTATTGATAAAACCATTGCCTACTACGATATTCAAGGTGCTACTTATGTAAAGCGAATGCAAGGATATCGCGAGTATTTGAGCTTTGGGTTTAAACATTTTCCTGTTTTAGTTTCTGTTAAAAATGTGTTGTTTTATCCTTTGCTTTGGCTCAAAGTAAAACTGATAAGGATGCTAAGTAATACAAGTGTTTTTAAAGGTTATCGTAAGTTAAAATTCAAAAATCAAACTGGAAACACGTAATAATTAATATATTCAAACGTACATTCAATATTCCATCATGGCATTAATTACCCCTCATAAGTTTAGATTTTTACCCAATAATTTTAAGATAGGTTCTTTTAATTTGCTAGATGTGGGTGCTGGCAGTCACAGTGCCACCAAAACCAAATCGGTTTATCCAAACTGCCAGTATTATGGCATAGACATTAGCAAAGAATACGAAAATGATGAAGCCGATTT
>RGVD01000174.1 GCA_010027395.1 Bacteroidota bacterium | reverse complement strand
TAAAAATGGAATTAAAATCAAGAAATTACGCTAAAATGGGTTTTTATATTTGTGCGTTAAGTGTAGCTTTAGGCGCAATGGGTAAGCATTTAATTGAAGATTTGATTAGTCCTTTTTACTCAGATTTATTTGAAACCGGGGTTAGATATCAATTTATACATGGTATTGCCGTATCTTTTTTGGCATTACTTCATCGAAAATTAAATGAAAAATACTTATCGTACGTTTTGCCTTTATTCATCTTTAGTATTTTGATATTCAGCGGGACACTTTATTTGATGGTTTTTTTCTCTTTATTTATGGGTGATGAATTCATATGGCTAGGCGCAATAACTCCAATTGGCGGAGCTGGATTTATTATTGGTTGGGTTTTATTGGGTTTTAAAGGATTTGATGAATATGATACAGATGTTAACAAAACAGATACTTCTAGTTCTTCAAAAAGAAGACATAAAAGACACCGTAGTAGCCGTTCTAAATCAGAAAGCCCACAAAGCAGCACTAATTAATGAAGACCCTCATAATATTTAGACATGCCAAGGCCGAAAAGAATGATTTGGTTCAAGACTATGATAGAGGATTAACTGAAAGAGGAAAAACGGATGCTCTTGAAATGTCTATAAGGCTTTCAAAAAAAGGTTTCAATCCTGATTTAATAATTTCAAGTTCAGCCAAACGAACAACTAAAACAGCGAGAATCTTAGCTGAACTATTTGGATATGATGAGAGAAACATTGATTTAAATTCTCAAATTTATCATGCTAATGTTGAAGATTTATTACTTATAATAAGAGAGTTAGACGATAAATTCAGCAATGTTATATTAGTTGGTCATAATCCTACAGTAACTGGTATTATTGGATATCTTACTCCTAATTTTATAGAACATATACCAACCTCAGGATGCGCAGAAATGCAGTTTGATGTAAAAACCTGGAAAATGATTAAGCAGTCATCAGGAAATTTATCATTTATTGACTTTCCGTCAAATGCTAAATCTATCTAATTTTCGTTTCTAACTAGTATTTATGCATTATAAAAAAAATCTATCAATTACCTTTTTATTATTTTTTTCAGTTTTAACTTATGCTCAATTACCTTTTTCAAGTACAAAAAGTAAAAAAGCTGATAAGTTATTTGGTGAAGCCTTGATAAAATATACGGCTATGGATTATTACACGGCTGCTGAATTGTTGAATAAGTCATTAAAAGAAGATGCAAATTTTATAGATGCTTGGATGCTGCTAGCAGATATAAAAGGCAAAAACGAAAAGTATGATGAGTCAATAAAATTGTATGAAAAAGTGATAGGTTTGAATCCTGATTTTCCACTTTCATACTATGGAATTGCTAAGGATGCAATTGAAATTTCAAACTATCAATTATCATTCGATAACATAAATAAATTTAATACTTTCCAAGATTATTTTGGGAAGAAAAACAGTGCGGAAAAAATTAGAAGAATTGCTGAATTCGGAAAAGAAGCCATAAAGCAGCCCATTGATTTCAAACCATCTAATTTAGGATCAGGTGTGAATACATTTGAAAATGAATATTGGCCGGGCCTCACAGCGGATGGGCAGACCTTAATTTTTACACGTTTGATTGGAAATAGCAATGAAGATTTCTTCATCAGTCAAAAAAACGAATCAGGTTGGGGCTTAGCAAGAAATCTTGGAGAGCCCATTAATACTGAACAAAATGAAGGTACTGTTTCCTTGTCTCCTGATGGTCAATATATTTTTTATACAGCTTGTAATAGGAGGGTAGATAATGGTAGTTGTGATATATTATTGTCCAAACTTGATGGAACCCAATGGTCAAATCCAATAAATCTAGGTCCTCCAGTTAATGGTAGAACTTGGGAGGCTCAACCAAGCTTGTCCTATGATGGTAAAACGATTTATTTTAGTAGTAACCGACCAGGAGGATTCGGGAAAACCGATATTTGGAAAACAACTTATAGCAATGGTAAATGGTCTGCTCCAGTAAATTTAGGTCCAGAGATTAATACCGATGGAGACGAGCAATCACCATTTATTTCTAAGGATGACCAGACTTTGTATTTTAATAGTGATGGACATGCTGGAATGGGAGGAATTGATTTATTTATTGCGCGCAAAACGCTTGATGGTAAATGGCAAAAGGCTTCCAATATGGGTTTTCCTATAAATACCAATAAAGATGAAACTTGTATTACCCTATCTGCAGGTGGAGAGTATGCCTATTATGTTGCCGAAAAAGAGGGTGGATTTGGAGGCTTGGATATATATGGGTTTGAAGTACCAGAGAATTTACGTCCCAAGAAAACAGGCTATATTAAAGGGATTGTGTTTGATGCTAAAACATTGAAAAAATTGGTAGCTAAGATTGAATTGATAGATTTATCAACTGGTAAGCAAGTTGTTGAAGCCTATTCAAATAAACTTACTGGGGGATTTCTAGTTTGTCTTCAAGGTAATAAAGATTATGCCATGAATGTAAGTTCGAATGGATATTTATTTCACTCTGAAAATTTTAGTTTAAAAAATCAGGATGCATCTGATCCTTTAACCTTGAATATTGGCTTGCGTCAAATTGCGACAGGCGAAAAAGTTGTTTTGAAAAATATCTTTTTTGATACTGATAAATTTGTACTTAAGGATGAGTCTAAAATAGAAATTGAAAAACTAATTGAGTTTATGAATGCAAATCCAAGAATTAAAATTGAGGTGGGAGGTCATACTGATAATGTAGGTGATAAGAAAAAAAATGAGGTACTGTCCAACAACCGCGCTAAGGCAGTATATGATTATTTGGTTTCGAAAAGTATTATACCGTCAAGGCTTTCTTTTAAGGGATATGCAGATACGCAACCCATAGCAGATAATAAAACGGAGGCTGGTAAAAAGTTAAATCGAAGAACTGAATTTAAAATTGTTTTATAAATATAAATGAGGTTTTCAATTGTAATTTTCATTTTAGTATTATTTATATCTTCATGTGGTGAGGAGGGAATGGTATCTTATGTTAGTGCTGATATAGATAAAATGATTGGTGAAAAAGTAAAGGAGCAAATTGAAAACAACCCTAATCAATTTAGAATCTTGGATGAAGATGATTATCCCAAGGCATATGAAAGACTCATTCATATTAAAATTGAAATATTAAATTCAGGGTTTGTTAAGCATAAAAACGATTTTACTTGGGAACTAAAAATTGTGGATGATACATCTGTTTTAAATGCGTTTTGTGTGCCAGGTGGATATATTTATGTTTATACCGGACTTATCAAATATTTAGATAGTGAGGACCAATTAGCAGGGGTTATGGGACATGAAATTGCCCATGCAGACCTCAGACATAGCACTAGGCAACTTATACAGAATTATGGAATCTCTCTTTTAATTAAGTTTATTTTCGGTTATGATGAAGGTGGGTTAATAAACATAGCCGCAAATCTTGCAGGCTTAAAATTCAGCCGAAGTCATGAAAGCGAAGCTGATATACAATCGGTAAAATACTTATATCATACACCTTATGATGCAAGGGGAGTTAAGGGCTTTTTTGAGAAATTAAATAAAGAAAATAAAAATCCGCAAATAGTTGAATTTCTTAGCACCCATCCTGAACCTGATAACCGTATTCAGAAAATTGATGATGAGTTTAAATTATTAGGTGGCAAAAAAGGCAAAATGTTTACTAAGGAATATATTGAACTGAAGAGGTCTTTAAATTAATATTATTCAAATCCCATTTGCTTAATTATCTGCTCTATTTGCCAATCTTCAATAGGGTCGTACTCATCTTTTAAATTACCTCCAATGAATTTAGCAAATGTTTGCCAATACATGGCTGTTAAGTGACCTCGATAAGTTTTAAGCAAATCGTAAGCATTGCTTCCCGTTTCTCTATAAATTAGCCGGATTAATATTTTTCCTTGAGAAACAGTTAGATTCATCAGGTCGTCCATAAATTGTTCCTTTATAGAGTTTTCACTTCGTTTAAGGTATTCCTTCCTTGCTTTTTCATTTGGTAATAATTGCAAATTTTGCTCGAGCATTTGAAATCTAAACGAGGCTAGCTTAGCATATGGCAAAACCTTTTTCACGTTATAAACCAAACGTTGATATTTTTTCTCGTACTCAGGGTCAGCTTTTGCTTTAACAATAAACTCTGGTAAAATATAGTTCTTAATTGTATCAGTTGGATTGATTTGGGCTATCGCGCAAAAAGAGAACTTTGTAAATAAACATATAAATACTATTTTTTTCATTCTTTGATTAACGAAAATATGATGCCAGAATTATGTTTTTTGCAACTTGCCTGATTTGCTTAAATAAACTAAAACAACACCCAACAATATTAAGGCAGACGAGATCAATTCGGCTTGGGTGATTGCATGATTAAATATGTTATAGGTGGTATTAATTCTTATTTTTTCAATTATAAACCTTTCTGTACCGTTTAAAATCAGATAAACTCCAAAAAGTAATCCAGGTGAAGTAAATTGCTTTCTCAATTGCCACAGTATAAAAAATAAGAAAATACAAACTATGGCTTCGTAAAATGGGGTAGGGAATACAGGGTTTGGTAGTTCAGAGCAATGGTTCCTCGTACAATTTGGAATAGATATTCCTTCATTCAATACATTATGTGGATATTTATAGGCCCAAAGCCAATCAGGCAAACTGCTCATCCAATTGGGTTTTGGAGATAGGTTATCAATTCCCCAATCACCATCACCGCTTAAATGACATCCAAGTCTACCTACTCCATAAGCCAACATCAATCCCGGTGCTGCAGCGTCAATCATATGAGTTGTAGGTATATTATTTTTATTTGTGTATACTAAAACGGCTATGGCTGCCATGATGAGTCCTCCATAGAACGTTAATCCACTAAATGATATTAAGCTACCCCAAGGATCAAGTGCGAATTCATCTAAATTTTCTAAATTATGGAAAATCTTAGCACCTAATATTCCAACTAATCCTGCTATAGCTAGTATATTACCCATGTGTTGGTAAGGATGAAAAGTTATACTTTTCTCTTCAATTTCTTTTCCCTTTATTTTTTCGGCTTCCTTATACTTGGTATAGTATCCATAGGCTCCACCTGCTAAAGCTCCAAACCAACTTCCTTTAGCTGATAATAGAAACAATTGAGGGTTCTGAACCAATACATCATAATCCAAAACCATTTCAAAAAATTTGAAGCCAACAAATGCTGAAATAACAGTTGTGGTTATATAATCAACGGAGCTTATTGGCTCATTAAATTTAATTTTTTTATTTGTTGCGCTGATAAGTCCATTGGCCTCTTTACGCTTTAATTCTGATTGTGTTGCTAAAAAAGCACCAAGGAATGATAATCCAAGGAAAAAGCCGAAAGTTTGTATGGGTAATGGCAAATTAATACCAAATAAATCTAATAGCAGGTCGGAAATAGTTGCGTACATTCTATATTAATTACTTCGCACGAAATAAGCCAATCTTGAACGAATAAAAAAGTTATTTAATCTACATCTTAATACAAACATTCTTAGCTTCAGTGAAGAAACGTATAGCTTCCCAACCGCCTTCTCGTCCTACACCACTT
>RGVD01000173.1 GCA_010027395.1 Bacteroidota bacterium | reverse complement strand
CTAAAAGAGCCTATTGCAGCCAAGGGACCACGTTTAAGTTGCGAAATTTCATTACCCGGAAGGTTTGTAGTTATCACCCCTTTTAATGATATCGTAGCAGTTTCAAAAAAGATTTTATCAAGTGACGAAAGAAAGCGACTTCAAAAAATTGTAGAATCTATAAAACCAAAAAATTTTGGCGTTATTGTTCGCACTGCTGCAGAAGGAAAAAACACGGCAGAACTTCATGAAGATTTATTACATCTGGTTGAACAATGGAAAAGTATTCAGTATAATTTACAAAATGCTGTAGCTCCTTCAAAAGTATTAAGTGAACAGGATAAAACTACCAGTATTCTGCGTGATCTGCTTACCGAGGATTTTAACCGAATTGTAATAAATGATAAAAATATTTTTAACGATACTCGTACCTATATTCAAAAAATTGCTCCCGAAAAAGCGGATATTGTTACGCATGCAAACAATGGTGTCCATGTATTCGACCAATATGGAATTACCAAGCAGGTAAAAGCTTCTTTTGGGAAAACCGTAAATCTTGCGAGTGGGGCATATATTATTCTTGAACACACTGAAGCCCTTCATGTAATTGATGTTAATAGTGGATACAAAAGCATTGGCAACAGTCAAGAAGAAAACTCATTAAGCACAAATTTAGAAGCAGCAGAAGAAATAGCCCGGCAGTTGCGACTTCGAGATATTGGAGGCATAATCGTCGTTGATTTTATCGACATGAAACTGCCTGAAAATAAACGTAAGGTTCAAGATGCCATGGAAGCGCTGATGCAGCCTGATAGAGCACGTCATGCGGTTTTGCCAATTTCGAAATTTGGTATAATGCAAATCACCCGCCAACGTATGAGGCCTGAGGTTGCAATTAATACTGCAGAAATATGCCCAAGTTGTCATGGCTCAGGAAAGGTCTCATCAACAATTTTATTGGTTGATGAAATTGAAAATCGCCTTAATTATCTTTTGACTCATCAGCATAAAAATCTTACTATTTTTGTAAATCCAATATTACATTCCCATTTGACAAAAGGGTTATTTTCGATAAGATTTAAATGGAGTCGAAAATACAAAACAAAAATTATAGCAAAACCAAATGCTAATTATCAACTTACAGAATTCCGATTTTTTGATACCAATGAAGAGGAAATAAAATTTTAAACCCTATAAGTTTTTCAAGCTTTACCTAATTTCGCATGATGCAAAAAGCACCAATCGGGGTTTTTGATTCAGGTTACGGGGGGCTTACTGTGCTTAAAGAAATTACCGCCAGGTTACCACAATATGATTATATTTATTTAGGTGATAATGGTCGTGCTCCTTATGGAAACAGATCTTTTGAAACTATTTATCAATATACCTGGCAATGTGTTCAATGGTTTTTTGCCCAAGGCAGCCCATTAGTTATACTTGCCTGCAATACAGCATCTGCAAAAGCTTTACGCAGCATACAGCAAAATAATTTACCTAAATATTATCCTGACAGAAGAGTATTAGGTGTAATAAGACCCACCACAGAAGTAATTGGCAATTTTTCCAAAACAAAAAAAATAGGTATACTCGCTACTAATGGAACTGTGCAATCAGACAGCTATCCTATTGAAATCAGAAAATTTTTCCCTGAAGCTAATGTATATCAACAAGCTTGCCCAATGTGGGTGCCTCTTGTAGAGAACAATGAATATAAAAATGAAGGCGCAGATTATTTTATCCAGAAAAATATTCAGCAGATTTTACAGCAGGATGATGAAATAGATACATTACTGCTGGCCTGTACACATTATCCATTATTGATGGATAAAATAAAACAGTTTTTGCCAAAGGATATTACAGTACTTGCCCAGGGAGAAATTGCTGCTACCAGTCTCGCAGATTATTTACGTCGCCATCCCGAAATAGAATCTTTAATAAGCAAAGAAGGAAAAAGAAAATTTTTTACTACCGACTCAGCTGAAGATTTTGATGCACATGCAAAAGTTTTTTATGGGAGCAATATAAAAAGTGAAAAGGTAGAGATACTATAAGTCTCCTAACTGTGGTCGCATAATTATTTCTTCCACGCATGCTTGCAGTGATAATAAGCTTGCTGCGTAAACCATTGAAGCCACATCATTTGCTTCCATAATTCTTTTGGGATCTATACCACTGCCACTCCAGCTATCTGTATAAGCCGCACCCGGAATTACAGAAGTAACTTTTATTCCAAAGGGTTTCATTTCTTCTCGTAAATTCTTGCTAAAGCCATACAGGGCATACTTGCTTATACTATAGCTTCCTCCATTTGGATAGGCTTGAAGTGAAGCAATACTGCATATATTAAATATGTGTCCAGCTTTCTTTTCCATCATTGAAGTAAGCAGGGTACGTGTAAGGTGATAAGCGCTGTACAAGTTTATTTCCATCATTTGCTCAAGCAGGCCAGTTTCTTCATTATAAACGCTGCCAGGCAGAAATTGCCCTGCATTATTTACAAGGATATCCGGCACTGTAACCGCAAGGCACCACTCGCCAAAATTTAATACTTCTTCTTTTTTACTCAGGTCAAATGGTTTTGCTTTTACCGTGCATTGCGGATACTTTGTAAGCAAGAGTTCAGTTGTTTTATACAACTCAATTTCATTTCTTGAACAAATGAATAAATGATTGCCTGCTTCTGCAAATTTTTCTGCAATGGCTTTACCCAAACCTTTTGAGGCGCCGGTAATGATTATATTGCAAATTACAAATAGATTACTTTGTAACCTCTTTGTAATTATTGCTTTCTCAAATAATGGCTTCCCTATCTTCGCTTCTCTAAATTGCCATCATGAAAAAATATTGTTTACGCTTTGCAATACTATGCATCATATCTACTCTGTTTCTAAATACTAAAGCACAAACAGCAAAACAGGAAAAATATGCTGTTATAAAAATTTATCTGCAACCTGGTATTATTCAAAAGCTCAATGATAAAGGCGTTTATTTTGATGAGGGTCAAATGGTAAAGGATAAATTTTTTATCAGTGCCTTTAGTGAATGGGAACTTGCACAAATAAAATCCACTGGTGTTAAATATGATGTTCTAGTTGATGATGCAGCCAAAGAATTTGAACAACGCAATGCAGCCGATATAAAACTTCATCCATACCCAAAGGAAGAAGCCGGTAAAAATGCGGCAGTTAGTTGCAATTATCCTGTACCATCCACATTCAATCTTGGCAGCATGGGTGGATATTTACGATATGAAGAAATGCTTGCAGCTATGGATTCTATGCACCTGCGTTATCCAAATATTTGCAGTGCAAAAATCCCCATCAGCAATACACTTACAAGCTGGCAGGGCAGGCCTTTGTATTACATAAAAATTTCGGATAATGTAAATACTGAGGAAGCCGCCGAGCCTAAAGTTTTATATACAGGTCTCCATCATGCACGGGAAGGTTTAAGTATGATGAACCTTATTTTCTTTATGGACTATATTTTGCAGAATTATAAAACTGATGCAGATGCACGAAAGATTATAAAAAATTGCGAACTCTATTTTGTGCCTTGCGTAAATCCTGATGGTTATGTCTATAATCAAACAACCAATCCCAATGGTGGTGGTATGTGGCGCAAAAACAGGCGAAACGATGCCACCGTTCAAAAAGGAGTTGACTTGAACAGGAATTACGGTTTTCAATGGGGCCTGGCAAGTGGCTCATCAGGCAGCCAGAGCAGCGATACCTACCGCGGCCCTTCTGCTTTCTCTGAACCAGAAAGCCAGTTAATAAAAGCTTTTGCAATTCAGAAAAAATTTATTGCAAGCCTACATCATCATAGTTATGCAAAGATTCTTTTCTATCCCTGGGATTATACTAATACAGATAACCCGGAAGCTGCTTTATTTAAACAAATTGGCGATAGCATGACTGCCTGTAATAAATATGCAGTGCAGCATGGGGCAGGTAGTCTTGGCTACCTGGCAAGTGGCACCACTCCCGACTGGATGTATGGCGATACTACATTAAAACCTAAATCTTACTCATTTACCAACGAAATTGGTGGCAATAGTTTCTGGCCATCCCGCTCACAAATAATCCCGCTCTGCCAGGAGCAGGTTTGGGAGAATATGCGGCTTGCTTTATTTGCAATTACGCTTAAAAATAAAGTTGTAGCAAAACCTTCAGTAGTAAAAGCTATTAATGGAATAATCACTGCAGTAGAATAATTTGACATGGACTTTACCAATTGTGAGTAGCCGTTACATGTATATTTTTTTTATGATTTTGTTTTGTGAATTAAATTAATTTTTACTTTTATGAATGGCTTTTTACGAAAACCATTCATATAAAAATTTTCCTTTTGTAAAAATACTTCCAGGGCTGGTTGCGGGTATTTATTTGCAATGGCATTTGCATTTTTATATAAATCAGATGCTGATATCTTTTGCGGCAACCGTAGTGCTTTTTATTGCAACATCTTTTTTACCTTCTGCTAAAAAATATTTTTATGGATGGATAAATGGACTCCAGTTATTTATGCTCCTTGTATGCACAGGTGTATTGCTTACTTGGTTTGCAAATATAAGGAATCATGAAAACTGGTTTGGAAAAAGCTAGAAAAAGCTGCGACTAACCGCCACGAAGGTTGGCACCTAGCTTCGGTAGGAACTATCAGAGACCATTGCCCCGAACTGCGCACGATGGTTTTGCGTGGCGCTGATAGAAACAAAAACGCCATTTGGTTTCACACTGATCTACGCAGTCCGAAATTGACCGACATTTCTACAAATCCTAGCGCTGCTATTCTGCTCTATGATCCGAAATCCAAATGGCAACTGCGGCTCAAAGGATCTTTTCATTTCGATTCCGATTCTAATCTCACTGAAGCAGCATGGAAGAAAACCTCTCCTTCAGCTAAGCGATGTTATCAAGGCCCTTCAGCACCGAGTTCCGTAGCTAGTGGTCCTTCGAGTAATATTCCCGACGATAAAGTATCACCTGATGCGGGAAGGAACCATTTTACCCGCCTCATCTTTTTAATTCATCAGTTGGAGTGGTTAGCACTCGACTCCGACGGTCATCGACGTGCTTCATGGCGGCTTGTAGAAGGAAGCCAAGAAGGAACTTGGTTGAATCCTTAGGAACTCAGGTTTTTTCCCAAAGTTTCTCTTTTTCAACCCAATCAAAAACTTCCGTCATGATAGCAATTGAGTTATCTACGGTTGCTTCATCGATTGTCATTGAAGGCTGAATGCGAAAACTGGGTGCATAAGACATGGTTAAGAGTCCACGTTTGAGGTGCTCACTAAAAATCTGATTGCAAACTTTTTTGGATAAAGGCTCTTTAGTAATTTTATCTTTCACCATCTCAACGGCCATGAAAAGCCCCGCTCCACGAACTTGCCCCACAAATGAATACTTTTCTTCAAAACTCTTAATTTTTCTTAGAAAATATTCGCCTACTTTCCGAGAGTTTTCGACTAAGCCTTCCTCTTCGATAATTTTTAGAGCTGCATTACCTGCCGCAGATGCCAGCGGATTTCCTCCATAACTGGAAGAAGATCCAGAAGGATTCGACCAAGGTTTGGTGTTGACGATTTCATCGCGCGACATGACTGCAGCGACAGGATAACCGCCACCAAATTGCTTACCTAAGGTCACAATATCAGGT
>RGVD01000172.1 GCA_010027395.1 Bacteroidota bacterium | reverse complement strand
CGGCTGTATTTTCCGGCATCATCGGTTGGCATATCTATCAATACCACTTTGTAGGGTCTGTTGTAAGTACTTTTCAAACCTTGCAAAATCAATTTATTGCTTTCAATTACTTTTCTATCGCTAGCTGTGATAACAGGGTTATAAACACCTAATAAGATGGTCTCTTCGTCCAACAATTTAGTGTACATATCAATGTGACCTGTACCACCATCGCAGGTTAGGGTTGGAAGGTTTACCATTTTCGATAAATTGAATACATGTTTAATGGTATCCAAAGTTTGTTGGCTGGTCCATGCTGGCTCGTGATTGAATGTATCTGCATTTTCCATTCCAATCATGGTACTAAAAAACATGGTACCAAATCCATCTGCCATCAAGTTTCCACCCTCGGCATTTAGGTCCGTTTCCCAGTTTTCATAACCCATGGCATCAGCCAATTGTTGAGGGAAAATATTATCATAATCTCTACCATCATAATATTTCATATCAACAAAACCAATACTATCATCTTTGCCATAATAAAAAGCCATAGGGCCGTAATCGCGCGTCCACCAGTCATCTCCAAGTTGAACAATAAATTTGTAATTGTATAAAGGTGTTCCAGCATGTGTCATATAGGCTTTGATAATATTGCTATCATTTGGCTCATTTATTCTAATCCAAACTGGGCATTCGGGCTGAATGGCATCACATAGTTGCTTTGAAATATAACCATAAGTGTCGATGGTATCTACACCAATGATATCGCCATTGTTATTGTAGTTAAAGGCCCATGAAATAGCCACCGCTTGTGATTCTTCAAATTCACCAGGCACTACAAACTGGGAAGGGAAGGCTTTGTTAAGTTGTGTTTTTTGTGCTTTTTTTGAAATGCTTCTGGCTGCTTTTTCGGTTGCTGTTTGATAAGCAGGTTTGCGAAATTTCGCATTGTTACTTTGTTGGGCTGATGCCATGCTTATTGTTATTAAAAGCAAGCCCAAACAAAGCGTTATTTTTTTTATCTGTGTCTTCATAGATTTGCAATCTATTAAAATATCAAGTATGTCCATAGAGAAAGATGTTAAAAATTACAATTCAGAAAATAAAAATACCAAAGTAAGTGACATAGAATCAAGACCTGAACCTTTGAAAGTGCTTATGTGCAGCCCAACTTATTTTGACATTATTGATGTGAAGAACACGCACATGTTGGGGCAAAATGGTAATCTAAAAAAAGATTTAGCTAGGCAACAATGGCAGAGTTTGCATGATATTTACTTACAACTAAAAGCGGATGCAGTAGTAGAAGATGTGATGGTGATTGATGGGGCAGCTGGATGTGAAGATATGGTGTTTTGTGCCAATCAGACCTTCCCATGGTTTGACAAAAGGGTGGTGATTAGCAAAATGCGCCATCCTTCTCGTCAAAAAGAAGTACCTTTTTTTGAAGCATATTTTAGCGCCTTGGGTTACCAAGCCATTCATTTGCAAGAAGCAAAAATGTTTGAGGGAATGGGAGACACCATTCCACATCCACATAAAAAATTATTGTATGGAGGCTATGGTCATCGTAGCGACCCAAAAGCGTATGATGAAATATCTAAAACTTTGCAAGTGCCCATTATTAGGCTAGAATTACCTAACCCTAATTTTTATCACTTGGATACATGTTTTGTTCCATTAAGTGAAAGCGAAGTCATGCTCTGCCGAGAAGCCTTTACAGCTGAAGGATTAGAGATTATTGAAAAACTATTTTCTAAGGTTTTTTACATCCCCAAGAGCGAAGCCATCAACACATTTTGTTTAAATGCACATGTCATACATAATGATAAGAATGGAAAGAAAGCAGCAATATTGCAAAAGGGAAGTGTTCATGCATTAGAAGCTTTGAAACAATGTGGATACACTATTTACGAAACCGAAACCAGCGAATTTATGAAATCAGGTGGTAGCGTGTTTTGTATGAAGATGATGATATATTAAAAGTTAAAGTAATTCATGTCAATCTTTTTGTTATAACTGAATTTCCTTCAGACTGCATAATTATTTTAACTCGTATGATCTAAAACTATCAACCATTTTCCACCTATTTTTTTAAACCAAAGGCTAAAATACCCTTCACTGTTTTTGTTGGCAATTACCTTCCATTTTCCTATCACCAATGCATTCTCTTTGTTTAGCAATTCTGTGGAAACGATATCAAACACCAATTCACCCATTTTTTCTTTGGTATCATAGTTTTTTTTGTAATTATCAGTTACTGTTTGCCAACCATAACGAAGGCCATTTTTGCTCAAAAAGCGCAGTTCTGGAGAGTTCCAATAGCCCAGCATAAAGCTATCGATACTGCCATTGTTCCATGCAGCTTGTTGCTTTTTTAACACCTGCAAAATAGCCGCTCTATCAGGGTTGTGGTGCTTTTGTGGAAAGGCAAAAGGAGCGGCTAGTAGGAGACATATAGCCAATAACAAAACACGATTACTATTTTTCATCATTTCTTTTCTTTAGACAATAATAGTTTTTTTATACAAGCAATTAAAATGTAGATAAACAATGCTGAAATTATTTGACGAATGTTTTATGATTGAAGAAATATTTAATATCAAGACTATGATAATTTACAATGTAACTATAAATGTGGAAGACGAGATTGCCTCTGATTGGCTTCAATGGATGAAAGAGACCCACCTACCGGATGTGATGAATACAGGCATGTTTGAATACTATAAACTCCTGAAACTACATACCCGTCAAGATGATGAAGTAGGTCAAACCTTTGCTGTACAATACTATGCGAGCCATATGGACAACTACGAAAAGTATGTAAATGAGTTTGCTCCTGCACTTAAAGCCGACTCTTTTAACAAATGGGGAAACAAGTTTATTGCATTCCGCACCTTGCTTGAGGAGTTGGATTGAGTGTAATAATAGATAATAAACCCGCTTGTATTGATAAGTATTAACTACACATCCGCTTGTGATTGACAAAAATCAAAGATACTTATACATATTTGCACAAATAACTACAATTCATGGATTGGTTACTTGTTTTAAAAATTCTGTTAGGAATCATTGAGTTTCCTTTAGTTTATTATCTAATAATTCCTTTTGTTCTAGCTGCTTCATTGTGGACTATAAAGCATTTCAAGGAGGAAGAGTTTATTACAGGCTTCAGTGGTAAACTTTATGATTTTGCCGTAGTTGCCACTGCCCATCAACAAGGCTTATTTATCGAGCCATTGGTTGATTCATTAAAAAAGCAATCGTATAAGAATTTTGTGTTATATGTGATTTGCGATGATGTGAAAGAAGACTTCTCCCACCTTGAGGGTGAATTTGTAAAAATCATTTATCCAAACCCACCATTACATGCCAAAACAAAATCTATTGGTTTGGCCATTGATAGCTTTGTTAGGAAGCATGATAATATTATTGTTCTAGATGCCGATAACTTGATGCACCCTCGCTATCTTGAAGTAATGAACTATTACTTTAACAAAGGATATAAGTGCGTGCAAGGAAGAATTAAAGCCAAAAACTTGAATACATCTGCTGCTCGAATGGATGCCGCCAATGAAATTTATTATAGCTTTATAGATAAATACAGTAGGGGTAAAGTAGGTCTTTCTTCAGCTATGTGGGGTCTTGGCTTTGCTATCGATTTGGAGGTTTTCAAGAAAATAAATTTTGATCATTATTTCTCTGGTTTTGACAAAAAACTTCAATCCTTATGCAAACTTTGCCATCATATATGATGAAAAAACTTCAGATAAAGCTGATTTGGTAACCCAAAGAGCCAAGTGGCTGTTTGGTTATTTTAAATATTGCAAATTAGGTATGAAGGCTTTGAAAAGAGGTATATTCTACCTAGATTTTGATAGATTTAACTATGGCTTAAACCACATGCGACCGCCTTTGGTACTTTTATTTCCAGCCAGTTTATTTTTTTTAACCATCAATTTCTTTTTATCACCGGTTTTGTTTTGGTCATTATTAGTATCAATGATAATATTCCTCATTGCATTCTTAATGATACAAGTGCGATATGGTTATGATGACAGTGTATGGAAAACGCTACCACAATTGCCAATCTTTATGGTGCTTCAATTGTTTGCTTTGTTCCGCACCAAGAAAGCAAAACGTCATACCCATACCAAACATACGCAAGCAGTTAATTTGGATGAGGTGATAAATATGTACAACGAATAAGATGGCACATTTAGCTAAGAAATTACTCTTAAACGCTTGCTCTCTTTTTCCCGTTAAACCCTTGTTACAACTTAACAAAGGAAACACCTTGTTCATACCCATTTACCATGCCATTACCGCTGAGAAGCTATTGCATTTAGAACACCTCATGCCTTATGGATCAAAAACTCCCAAGCAGTTTGAAAATGACTTAGACCATCTATTGAAACATCTTAAACCTATAAGCTTAGATACCTTATATGATTGTGTGCTTAATAAAAAAGCCATACCTGAAAATTCCTTTATAGTTACTTTTGATGATGGTTTGAGACAAGTGTATGAGAATGCCATGCCTATTTTACTCCGTAAAGGTGTGCCCGCAATTTTCTTTATTAATACTTCTGTTATTGACAACCAAGATTTGCTTTTCAGATATAAAAGCAGTTTGATTGTTGAACAAGTTTTGAGTTTTCAAAAAAGCGGTAAATCTTTGGATGCTGCAATGGCTGTGTTGAAGCAAAACAATGCTATTTTTGATGGTAATATTGTTTTTGCAGTTATGAAAATTAGCTACAAGCAAAGCCATGTTTTGGATAGTTTGGCTTCTGTTTTAGATTTGTCATGGGTTGACTATTTAGCAAAAGAGAAACCATATATGACAGGTGCCCAATTGCAAGATTTAAAAGCCAAAGGATTTTACTTGGGTGGTCACACTGTCCATCACCCCGAATTATGGAAACTGAGCAACGAGGAGGCGGTTTCAGAAACATATGGATCTGCTAAGTTTATGATGGACACTTATGGATTACCTTTTAGTAGTTTTGCTTTTCCATTCACGGATGTGCAAATAAAAAATCAATTTTTTGAAGGGGTGCAACAAGCAGGAGGAATAGATTTGATGTTTGGCTCTCAGAAACTAAAAAGAGATATTCAACCCAATACCCTACAAAGGTTTGATGGCGATAACAGTTTGATAGAAATGGATGTTTATATCAAAGCATTATTGGCATTTCAATGGGTGAATAAACTTAGAGGCAAAACAATTTTTACAAGATCATAATCACAAATTCACCAAACAAATTTATCATTACAACATGAAAAGAACGATATTTTATTCTTCGCTTTTCTTGATCATGTTATCTCTTCTAACCGCTTGTAAAAGTGGCTCAGGAAATAACTCGGACAGAAAACATGCTTTCTATTTTTGGACGGGTAATTTTATTTTTAATTCAACCGATTCCTTAAATTTAGCCAAAACCGATACCGAAAAGATTTATGTAAAACTCTTCGAAGTGGTGTTTGAAGATGGTAAGCCACAACCTTCTTCGGCTGTTTATTTCAACGATCCTGTTCCATCTCATTTAGAAATGGTGCCCACGGTTTTTATTACCAATGAAACTTTCAAAGGTATTGATAGCACAGGTATTGATACACTTAGTCAAAATGTATTTTTGCGATTGAAATTGCAATTAACAGG
>RGVD01000171.1 GCA_010027395.1 Bacteroidota bacterium | reverse complement strand
CACTCAAACAAAGTGTTAACCACTTGATTCAAAACAAGATTTTACCTGTTATAATTGGTGGTTCACAGGATTTGGCTTATGCCCAATATGCAGCACATGAAAAGCTAAATTCAAATATGAATGTGGTGTTGATGGATGCACGTGTAGACGTAAATGTGAACGAAGCAGATGATGTTCAATCAAGTTATATCTCAAAAATAATTAGTCACCAACCCTTTTATCTTTTCAATATAGCCCTAGCGGGCTATCAAAGTTATTTTGTCGAAAGCGAGAGTTATGATGCGTTTGAACGCATGAATTTTGATATGGTTCGTTTGGGTAATTTACGCAATAAAATTCAAGATTTTGAGCCTTTGTGCCGCAATGCAAACATGCTTTCGTTCTCTGCGTCTGCTATCAGGGCAAGCGATGCTCCTGGACAAAACATGGCATCTCCCAATGGGTTTAGTGGCGAAGAGGCTTGCGCTATTTGCCGCTATGCGGGAATGAGCAGCGATTTGCAAAGTTTTGGCTTGTATGATTTCAATCCGAGCAAAGACAAAGAAAACTATACTGTTCAATTGGCTGCACAAATGTTGTGGTATTTTGTAGATGGTTTTTATGGCCGTAAAAACGATTATCCTGCTGCTGAGAGCAAAGATTACATGATATACCGAACCACCTTCAAAAACAGTTCGCACGAAATTATTTTTTACAAAAGTTTGAGCAGCGATAGGTGGTGGATGGAGGTTCCCTACCCTAGGGAGCGTAGCTCACATAGTGGAAAATTTTTAGTGCCATGTAGTTACAGCGATTACCAAATAGCTCTAAATGATGAAATCCCTGATAGGTGGATGAAGGCATATCAAAAACTTATATAAAGCCTCAACCCCGACCCTTCTCCAATGGAAAAGGGAGTTATTTGTCTTATTATAAATTATATGTTTAACGAAAACCTTTATGCGCCTATTGAAAAGGTAAATTTTGAGTTGTTTGAGCAAAAACAAATTGAACTATTCATTAAGCGTGAAGACCTCATACATCCTTTTATTGCTGGCAATAAGTGGCGAAAACTTACATACATTTTGCAAGATGCAAGTAGTAAAAACAAGAAACATCTGGTAACATTTGGAGGTGCGTATTCCAATCATTTACTGGCCGTTGCTTGCGCAGGAGCTAAATACCACTTTACAACAACAGGATTTGTGAGGGGTGAAGAACTTTCTAACCACATGTTAGGCTTGTGCCGTTGGTTTGGTATGAATTTGATTTTTGTTGATAGAGAATCCTATCGAAATAAATCGGAGATTTTTGATACGTATTTTTCAAACAATAATAACGCCTATTTTATCGAGGAGGGTGGGGCAGGAGAGCTTGGAGCAAAAGGATGCAGGGAGATTTTAAAGGATATTGAAAATGAATATAGCCATGTGTTTTGTTCGGTGGGCACCGGATGTACAATTGAAGGATTAATTGGTTATGCAAACGAACACAAGCTAAAGGCTAGAATTGAAGGAATCGTTGTTTTAAAAGGGGGCGATTTTCTGCAAAAACAAATAGAGGAAAAAAACTTTAATCAAGCCAATTGGCGCATACACCAAGGCTTTCATGAAGGGGGTTATGCAAAAACAAGTCCTGAGCTGTTGGCATTTATTCAGCACTTTGCTTCACAAACGGGCATTTTAATAGATCAAGTGTATGAGGGCAAAATGATGAAAGCCATTTTCAGTTTGGCTGAAGAAAATTACTTTAAAAAGGGTTCAAAAATTCTTGCCATTCATTGTGGTGGAACCCTTGGTATGCTTAGTGTTGTGAAGTAATCAAGTTAATGTTAGTGGGACTTTCAAATTTCTAACCATAAATACAAAATAATCATTCAATTGTAAAATTTGTACATCTTTTAATAAATTGTTATTTACTTAATTATTGCCTACTCAATCTAATCGTATTTTTGTTTCGATTTTATTTACACCCGAGACATTTTGATTCAATACAATACTTTCACTTTAAACAATGGCTTAACTGTTATTCATCACCAAGATGAATCTACTCAGTTATGCGTTATAAATACCCTTTATAATGTAGGCTCAAAACACGAAGACCCTAATAAAACAGGCTTCGCTCATTTATTCGAGCACCTTATGTTTGGGGGTTCGGTAAATATTGAAGAGTTTGATGAAGAGCTTCAAAATGCAGGTGGGGAGAGCAATGCTTTTACGAGCAACGACATCACAAATTATTACCTCACACTTCCTTCAAATAATATAGAAACAGGATTTTGGCTTGAAAGCGATAGAATGTTAAGCCTTGATTTCTCTCAAGAGTCTTTAGACGTTCAAAAAAGTGTGGTAATTGAAGAATTTAAAGAACGATATTTAAATCAACCTTATGGCGATGTTTGGTTAAAAATTCTGCCCTTAGCCTACAAGGTTCACCCTTATAGTTGGCCAACAATTGGAAAAGAAATTAGCCACATTGAAAACGCAACTTTAGATGATGTGAAAGCTTTTTTTAAATCATTTTATTGCCCCAACAATGCAGTGCTAGTAGTTGCAGGCAATATCAGTTTAGAAAAATGCAAAACACTTTGCGAAAAATGGTTTGCGCCCATACCTAAACAACAAATCAATAAGCCACCCTATCAAAAAGAACCCAAGCAAACCGAACCTAGAAAAGAGACCGTTTATGCAGAGGTGCCACAAGACATGATTGTAATGGCATATCATATTCCCGCTAGAACAGAAAATGGTTATTATGTGGCAGACTTAATTTCAGACATTCTAGGCGCAGGAAAATCTGCAAGACTATACAATGCACTTGTAAAGAAAAATCCCATGTTTAGCGAGCTTGACGCATACCTTAGTGGTGATATTGATGAGGGATTACTATTGGTAGAAGGAAAGCTTTTGCCAAACATAAGTATGGAAGAGGCAGAAAATGCCATCATTTCAGAACTTGACAAATTGAAAATAGCTGAAGTTGAAGAGCTTGAATTGCAAAAAGTAAAAAACAAAAGTGAAACAAACATACTATTTAACGATGTGGGGTCGTTAAACAAGGCAATGAAGTTGGCCTATGCTTGGGTATTGGGCGATATTGAATTGGTTAACAAAGAAGCTGAAATATATCTATCTGTTAATCAAAATGATATAAAACAACTGGCCAAGGAAATTTTTGATCTAAACAATTGTTCTACAATTTATTACCGCAAAAAATAACCATGAATATTGATAGAACCATTGCACCTCAAACCGAGGAAATATCATCATTTAATTTGGTTGAAGCAAATTCTACCAAACTAGAAAACGGAATAAACATTCACAGAATTGAAGCAGGAAATGAGGCTGTCCTAAAAGTAGATTTTGTTTTCAATGCAGGCAGTTTAAACCAAAGTAAAAAAGGCCAAGCAGCACTTACGAACAGGATGATTGGCGAAGGAACAAGTAAATACACTGCTCAACAATTAGCAGATGCTTTAGACTTTTATGGTGCGTACATCAACACAAGATCCGCAACAGACGAATCTTCAGTGACTTTGTACTGCTTGAGCAAACATCTAAATAGCTGTTTAACATATATTTACGAAATGTTCACGGATGCTAACTTTCCTGAGGACGATTTAAAAATTTTAACACAGAATAGTGTTCAAAAACTCGCTGTAAACGAACAGAAAAATACATTTTTGGTAAGAAAATATTTCTATGCAAGCATTTTTGGAGAAGAAAATCCTTATGGTTCATCTGTAAATAAGGAAGATTACCTTAATATCAACAGACAGGATCTTATAGAGTTTTACCAAACAAACTATATCAACAGACTTGAACATATCATGGTTTCTGGACAGGCAGATAATTCAACCATGATAGAAATTGAGGCTTTCTGCCAAAAGTTTAATAATACGATTACTCGAACAATATTACCTTTCCCTGCATTTGGTGCATCAGCAGAAAGAAAAAAGTTTCATAACAAACCGGGTTCCTCTCAATCGGCTATCAGAATTGGAAGGCCTATTTTCAATAGAAACCATAAGGACTTTCGAAAATTCCAACTGCTTAATCTAATTTTAGGTGGATATTTTGGCTCGAGGCTAATGAAAAACATAAGAGAAGACAAAGGTTTAACTTATGGTATATACTCCAGTTTAGAATCATACAAAAATGGGGGTTGTTGGTACATTGAAACAGAAATGAACAACGAACTTAGGGAAAAGGGTTTGATCGAAATCTATAAAGAACTAAAAACGTTGAGGGAAGAACTTATTGATGAAGAAGAGTTACAGACCGCAAAGAACTATTTACTTGGATCATTTCTAAGAAGTATTGACAGCCCCTTTTCTTTAGCCGATAGGTATAAAATCCTATTAGACTACAATTTAGAATATTCGTATTACCAGGAGTTTATAGAAATTGTTAAAACCACAAACGCTGAAGAAATAAGAAGCCTAGCCAATGAGTATTTACAGGAGACTGATTTATATGAAATAATTGTTGGTAGTTAATTCATGCCACTACTAAGAAAAATATCGATTTTTATCCTTTTTGTTTTTTTCTGGTGCAAAGCATTCACACAAGAAATGACACTGAGCAGAGTGTGTGAAAATGGCAATAATAATATTTTAACTTGGATTCGACCTACAACATTTTGCGATAACTTCATTAGCTATGCCATATATTTTAGAGAATATAAACCTTCTAGTCCAGACCCATATGCGCTGCTAACAGAAATCTTTACAGATCCAACGACAACCTATACCCACATTAATGCCAATACAACTTTTGGGAAAAAGTACGAATATAAAATAACCTTAAACTATTTGTGCTCGAGTGTTCCAAAATCTGTTGACTCGAAAGATTTGATTGCAGACTTAATTCCACCCAACCCCACTGTCATCGATTCTATATCAGTAGACCCAATTACAAATGTTGTTTACATCGCATGGTATCCAAACAAAACAATTGATTTCAGTGACTATTCAGTCTATAATTCTGGAATTGAAATCAAGATAACTAAAAATCTATCCTATACGGATGCAAGCAATGACCCGAAACTTAAAGCTATAAGCTATGAAATAACTGGCTATGATTCTTGTGGAAACAAGAACAGTTTTGGACAAAATCAGCATACAACAATTTTACTCAATTCTAGCATTGATACATGTAAGTCGATTGTCAGCCTAAATTGGTCTCACTACAAAGGATGGGATAGTATTAGTAAATATTATATCTTCAGGTCTATCAATTCTGGAACTTTTGAATTAATAGATAGTGTAAGTGGAAAAACAAATTCATACTCAAATACAAACATTCCAGTTCAGTTGGTTCTTGCTTATTTTGTTCGAGCCATAAAAGACACTTCCATTTTAACTAGCTCATCATCAAATTCGGTTAATATTTCAAGTGCGAAAAGAGGCAACATAAAAAACACTTATATAAATTATGTTAGCATTGAAAATAATCAAGTTGAAATTAGTATCCATTTCGATAGCACTCAGTATATCGGAAAACTAAATTTATATAGAAGTCCATTAAACCAAAATAGTTTTGGATTAGTAAGGTCGTATAATCATAGTCAGATCGGAATACTATCCAACCTAATTCATATTGACAATCCTTTTATTGAAGAGAATTGGAAGTACAAAGTAATTGCCTATGATGTTTGCAATATTGCAGTT